>VGJG01000022.1 GCA_016867615.1 Candidatus Aminicenantota bacterium
TTGGCTCGAGATCGCCATCCGGGAGAGGATTCAGGACCTGGTCTATTTGAACGTTCAGCCCACCTGGGACCCGCTGCGCGACGATCCCCGCTTCCGGGAGTTGATCCGGCAAATGAATTTTCCGGCGGACAAATAGGAGCTTGCGTTTTGGAATGCCCCAAGTGCCGCGCCGAGAACCGGGACGACTCGAAGTTCTGCGGCGACTGCGGGGCGCCGCTGGGCGAGGGCGCGGGAGCCGGGGCTGGCCCGGAAGCGGCTTCCCTGACCAAGATCCTCGAGGCCCCGCTTCGCGTCCTTGAAACGGGCGCTGTCATAGCCGGCAAATACAAGATCGTCTAGGAGGTCGGGGCCGGCGGGATGGGGGTCGTCTACAAGGCCGAGGACCTCAAGCTCAAGCGGCCGGGGATACAAGGAGGATAAGTGGGTTCATCGACGAAATTCGGTCCATTCCACTTTCAGCCTTTTATGATTCCCGGCGCAATCCTTTAAATAGAGATTAATGAGCGACTGGTAGGAAAAACCTGTTTCTCCAGCAAGCTTTTTAAAATATTCGATAGTGCTGCTATCCAAACGGATGGTAATCTGCTTCTTCAATCGATTGGCATAAGGATTTTTCCGGCTTTTCATCGTCTTGAGATCATATTCTTTCTTCATCTGAGTTTCTCAAAATATATTTTTTGTTCTTTCTTTGTTGGTATTCGTGAAGATATGATCCTGATGATTTCTTCGTCCTTTTCTTCACGCGCCACATAACTCACGAGCAACAGTCTTATTTTCGAGCTCAATCCGATCATCAAATATCGATTCTCCTTAAACGAGTGGTCGTGATCATGAAACTCGATGGCGTTCTCGTCGAAAAAGACCGTTCGGGCTTCTTCAAATGAAACACCATGACTCCGGATGTTCGTTTTGGTCTTATTCGGGCTCCATTCAAATCGTATATATTTTATAATTATTCTATAATGTATTTGTAGTTCATGGCAAGCTCTGTTTCTCTTTCCGTCGGTTAGCGAGATCTTCAGTTATTCAGACGATTGACGCATCTGATAAATCTCAGAGCCGCACAACAGCTCATATCAACGGATTTCATTGACTCTTCTTGGGCGGCTTGATATTCTTTGAACAACTTGGCTCCTCAAGGATAGAGCATGGCGATCATTTGCGTAAAATGTCGGCATGAGAATTCTGATGAAACCCGATTCTGCGGAAGCTGTGCTGCGCCGCTGACTTCCGGCGGGACTGAGCCTGCTGCTTCCTATACCCGGACGATGGAGATGCCGGCCGCGGCGCTGAAGAGCGATGCGGTCATCGCCGGGAAGTACCGGATCGTCGAGGAGATCGGCCGCGGCGGGATGGGGGTCGTCTATAAAGCCGAGGACCTCAAGCTCAAGCGCTCGGTGGCCCTGAAGTTCCTGCCGCCGCATCTCGCGGATTCCCCGGATCTCAAGGAGCGGTTCCTTATCGAAGCCCAGGCGGCCGCCGCCCTCAACCATCCGAATATCTGCACGATCCACGAGGTCGGCGAGTCCGAGGAGCGGCCCTACATCGCCATGGAGTACGTGGAGGGCGAGACGCTGCGGGACAGGCTGAGAAAGGGTCCGCTGAAGGCGGAAGAGGCGCTCGACATTGCCGCTCAGGTCGCGGCCGGGCTCGGCGAGGCCCACCAAAAGGGCATCATCCACCGTGACATTAAAAGCGCGAACATCATGGTCACGCCGAGGGGCCGGGCCAAGGTGATGGACTTCGGGCTGGCGAAGCTTCGGGGCGGGTCATCGCTCACGAGGACGCAGACGACGATCGGCACGGTGGCCTACATGTCGCCCGAGCAGGCGCGGGGCGGGGAGCTCGACGGCCGCACGGACATCTGGTCGCTGGGAGTCGTGCTCTTCGAGATGCTGACCGGGAGGCTTCCGTTCCGGGGGGACCACGACCAGACGATGATCCGCTCCATCCTGCATGATGAGCCGGAAACCATGAGGAAAGCCTGCCCCGGCGTCAAGCCGGAGCTCGAGCGCGTGGCGGGTCAGGCCCTCGTAAAGAACCCGGCCCGCCGCTACCAGACGATGGAGGATTTTCTGGGAGACCTCAAAGCCGTTGCTGAGGGGCTCATGCCCCTCAAGGCCAGGCGCAGGATCAGGAAGAATATCTTCGGCTTAAGCCCGGCGGTTTTTTTCCCCGTTGCGGCCGCGGCTCTTGTCCTTGTTCTCTTAGGTCTTAACGTCCTCGGCCTTCGGGACCGGGTCTTCGGCGGCAAGGATGGCGCCGAGCCCGGGATCCGGCTGGCCGTGCTGCCGTTCGCCAACCTGACCGGCGACCCGGAGCAGGAATACCTCAACGACGGCCTGACCCAGGAGATGATCACGCTCCTGGGGGGGCTCCATCCCCAGAGCCTGAGCGTCATCGCCCGGACGTCGGTCATGCGCTACAAGAAGGGCGACACGCCCATCGACCGAATCGGCCGGGAGCTGGGCGTGGAGTACGTCCTGGAGGGGAGCGCCAGACGGAAGGGGAGCCGGATCCGGATCACGGCCGAGCTCATCAAGGTGAAAGACCAGACCCAGCTCTGGGCGGACGTCTTCGAGCGGGAGATGTCGGGCATCTTAGCGCTTCAAAATGACGTGGCCCAAAAAGTCGTCAAGGCGCTGGCCCTCAAGCTTCTCCCGGCCGAGCAGGCCCGTCTGGCCGGCGCTCCCATTGTCAACGCTGAAGCCTATGATGCTGTTCTCAAAGGAGGGTATCACTGGAGAAAATTGACAGCCCCGGAATTCGACACCGCTCAGCGGTACTTCGAATTGGCGCTGTCCAAGGATCCCTCTTATGCGCCGGCTTATGCGGGTTTGGCAGCGGTATGGGCTGGTCGCCAGCAGATGGGGATCATGTCGGCCCGGGAGGCTGCTCCTCACTGGAAGGAGGCGGCGCTTCAGGCCGTCGCGCTGGATGAAAATTCCGCGGAAGCGCATGATGTGTTGGCCGGATACCTGACCTGGCATGAATGGGATTGGGCCGGCGCGGAGCCGGAATGGAGAAAGTCCATCGAGCTCAACCCCAACAATGCGACCAACCAGGCATACTATTCCCATTTCCTGGCCATTACAGGGAGCCTCGATGAGGCCGTGATCCACAGCGATTTGGCTGTCATACTGGACCCGTTCAACGAACTCATCCTTGGCTTGCATGCGCAAGTATTGAACTTCGCGGGTCGATACGAGGAGGCCGTCGCCGCGGCCCGCAAGGCTCTTTCACTGCAACCCGACTCGCCCATTGCGCTGGATTGCATCTATCATGTCTCGAACGTGACCGGGCGATATGACCAGGCTTTTGAAGCGATCAAGCTCCTTTATTCCAAGGAGCTCGCGGACCTCGACCATGTCTTCAATCGGTTCGGTGAGCTGGGCTATGCCGGGACGCTGAGCCTTGAAGCCGATACGCTCCTGGCACAGGCGGGATCCAGGTACATCGCGCCGACGTATATCTATGATCTCTATGCCTTTGCCGGGAACAAGGAGCGAGCCCTGGACATGATGGAAAATGCCTACGAAGTGCGTGATCCGAATGTTCTCTATATAGGAAAGCCGTCCTATTCCATACTGCGCGAGGAACCCCGCTATCGGGCGCTGCTGCGCAAGCTGAAGATTCCTATCGGCGACAAGAAATAGGAGCTATCGTTATGAAGTGCCCCAAGTGCCGGGCCGAGAACAGGGACGACTCGAAGTTCTGCGGCAACTGCGGAGCGCCGCTAGGTTCTGGTGTCGGGGCGGGCCCGGATGCGGCCTCCCTGACCAAGACCCTGAAACCCCGCTTCACGTCCTAAAGGCCGGAACCATTGTCTCCGGAAAATACAGGACCCTCGAGGGGTTCGGCCGGGTCGGAATGGGTGTGGTCTGCAAGGCCGAAGACGTCGGGCTCCAGCGCAAGGGCTGAAACCCGTCCTGAAGGGCGCGGTCAGTCTTTGACCAGAAGATAGCGATAGTAATAGCGCCGTCCTTCGATGAATGACTGGTAGTTTTCCGACCCGACCGTGCAGACGAACTTCCTGAAGGCCGGGTGAAGGAAACGGGGGATCCTGGCCCGCATCAAGTCCTCTTTTCTGGCGCTGTCCCGGGTGAGGGCGCGGACGACGTCGGCGGTGATGTCCTCTTTTTCCAGGACCTGGAAGTCGGATTCGCTCACCGCGCCCTCCCATTCCGGCAGGTCGGCGATCCTCCTGAAATCGACATAATAAAACCTGCCGCCCGGCCGCAAAACCCGGAAGACTTCGGCCAGAAAGCGCCGGATATTCGGATAGCAATGGCTGGACTCCACGTTGACCGCCGCGTCGAACGAGGAGTCGGGAAAGGGGAGGTTCTCCGCGTCTCCCTGAAGGAAGCTCAGTCCGGGCAGGGCGTAGGCCTTCCGGGCCAGATGAACGGCCTTCGGGGACAGGTCCAGGCCGGTCAGCGTCCGGGGGCGGGCGTATTTCATCAGGCTGAAAGCGCCGCCCCCGCGGCCGCAGCCGACTTCGAGGACGTCCAAGCCGTCGAGGGGCTTGCGGCCTACGGCGTGGACATACATCTGGATCGTGTTCCGGTGCGGCTCGTCCGCGGGTTCGAGGTCCGGGAGGAGCTTGCCCCCCTCCTCGGGGGCGTACCCGAAATTCATCAATTTCAGGTGGCCGGCCCGGCCGTCGACCCGGGCGGCGAAGTTGTACCAGAATTTCCAGATGGGCTTGCGCAGCAGGGGAGCGTCGAAGACATGCCGAAGGAATTTCTGCGGCAGGGTCTCCTTCCATTCCGGGCAGGCTTGGCTTGACGGAATGTCTTGAGGCGGGGATTCGTGCGGACGGCGCTTCATGTTCAAGTCGGATGAATCATAAGGGTTTTTTTTCATTAAATCAACCGTTTCCCAAGCCAGGAATGCATCTCCGGGCCGCGTCGCCCTTTCCTAAGGATCCTGCTGTCACGGAATCGGAGAGGCTTCTCTCATCTTGTCTCAAGCGGTCAGGCGCGATCCGCGCACGGCCGGTTGCTTTCTCTTCGGGATTGCCGTTATGATTTCCTTGAAAGAGGGTCGCCATGAAGAAGGCTCTAGGTCTTGGGGCGTGGTTGGGGTCGGCCGTTTTGTTGCCGGCCGTCTGGCTCTTTCAAGCCGGATGCAAATCTCCCGTCGGTCCGTCCGATGACGGCTCGGGAGGGAGTCCGCCGGCGCAGGTCCAAGCCACCGCGGACTACATCGAGCTCTCCCGAATCACCCGCATCTCGAGGTTCCGGTCCGCGGTCGGGCACGACTACTCGGACGATTACGAATCCTGCCGGAGCATGAAGCATTACTTCGTCCCGGGCTCCTATCCGGTGAAAATCTTCTCCCCGGTGGCCGGAAAGATCGGCGCCCTGACGCCGGAGTGGGCGGGAACCCAGGTCGGCATCCAGGCCGGCTCGCGGATGTTCATCATTTTTCACGTGAACGTCTATGCATCGCTCAAGGTCGGGGATTCCGTGACGGCCGGGCAGCAGATCGGGACCCACGTCGGCTCCCAGACCTGGTCGGACATCGCCGTCCGGGAAGGGGGACGGCTCCTTTCCTACTTCGACGTCATGACCGACGCCGTTTTCCAGAAATACAAGAACCGCGGCGTCGGCGCGAAGTCGGACCTCATCATCTCCAAGGCGGCGCGCGACGCGGACCCCCTGACCTGCAGCGGCGACACCTTCCTCACCCAGGGCACGCTCCCGAACTGGGTCCAATTGAACTAGGCGGCCCGTCCCCGCCTGGCGGTTTCCCCTCCCTGATAGGGGGTCTGTTATGGGGTTGGGCCGAGCCGTGTCGTTCTAATCTAATGATATGGGTCCATTTTTTCTCATTAAAAGCATTGAATTCGCAGTTTTTTGAAGGCAAAAAAGCCGAATTGGCCCCCAAAATCCCGCTGGATGTTTGTGCTATAATCTGGCCAAACGATGCAGCCGGGGTGGCGGAAGTGGCAGACGCAAGGGACTTAAAATCCCTCGGGGCGAAAGCCCTGTGCGGGTTCGATTCCCGCCCCCGGCACTCATACCCCGCCGCCCATGCCCAGGCGCGCCGATATGTTTCAGCGAAAGGAAATAGAGGGGCTTGGCGGCCGGTCCGTATCACATCACTTTTTCGGCTAGGAACCGGGCCAGGTTGTAAACGGCGTTCGTCACCCGTCCCTCGAATCCCCATTGGGAATAACCGGTCCCGGCCAGCATTTGCTTCAGGAAACCGGGGAACTTGTTGAGGTTGAGGTCGTTGACCGTGTCCGCCCATTTGGACGAAAACAACTTATCATTTTTATTTTATTCAGCCTTAGAGCCGTGTCAAGGCTAAAAAGCTTGCAGGGCCTCGGCGAGCTTTGAGGCGAACGCCTCGTAAACCGGACGGCCGAAAAGGACGAACCGGACGAGCTCGGGACGTCCGCTTTCCCGCAGGAAGGAAATGACCGTACTTAGGGCGACTCCCGCGGCCAGGTCGAGCGGATAGCCGTAGACACCCGTGCTGATCGCGGGGAAAGCGACGCTGCGGCAGTCGTGTTCGACCGCCAATTCAAGGCTGCGGCGGTGTGCTCCGGCCAGAAGCTCGGGTTCCCCGCTCTTCCCGCCCGACCAGACCGGCCCGACGGCATGGATGACGAATTTCGCGGGCAGGCGGCCGGCGCCCGAGATCACGGCCGAGCCCGTCGGGCAGCCCTCGGGATACAGGCGGTCGGTTTCTTCCATGATGGCGGGGCCGCCGCTCCGGTGGATCGCGCCGTCCACTCCTCCTCCGCCCGCCAGCCGGCTGTTGGCGGCGTTGACGACGGCGTCCACGCGCTGTTCGACGATGTTCCCCTCGATCAGCTCCAGCATTTGTCCGGCGATCGTCGCTTTCATCCTCATTTATCCTGACGACCTTTCATCGGTCAATCGGCCAGGTTATAGATCCGAAGGGCGTTTTCGCCGAGGATGAGCGCTTTGTCCGCATCCGGGATGTCCAGGCCGCGGACGCGGGCGATGATTTTTTTGAGGTTGTCCCTGCCGTAGGGAGTGTCCGAGCCGAGGAGGAGCCGGTCCGCGCCGAAAGCTTCGAGCGCGCGCCGGAGCCTGCCGATGGGCGTCAGGTTGGGCGGCGAGACGTCGAAATAGAGGTTGGGCAGCGCCTCGCGGCCGGCCCGGACAAAGACCTCAAGGCCGAGCATGTGGGCGACGACGAACGTCGTCCCGGGATGGGCCGAGGCCAGCCGGACGAGGGCCTCGGCGTCTCGCCGGGCGTAGATATGGATGAAGATCGGCAGGCCCTCCGCGCCGGCCCAGGGGGCCAGCTCATGCATCGCCGCCGAATCGACTTCGAACTTCTGAAAGCACTGGTGGAGCTTGACGGCGACGAATCTCCATTCGGCGCGCCTCTTCTTGAGCTCTTCCAGGAATCCGGGCGCGGAAGGGTCCGTCCAGTAGGCTTGATGGATCCGCCCGGGAAATTGCCTCGCGAGCTCGGCGACATGGGCGTTGCTCGCGACGATGTCGAACTCCCTGAGCACGCGTCGTCTCGCCAGGCGAAGCAGGCGGTTTCCCCAGAAGCCGAAGCCCCGCTTCTTGAAGATCTTGGTGATGTCCGGCACCGGCCATTTTTTCGGGGTGTTGATCGGGCCGGGGCAGAGGATGATCTTGTCGACGCCGAGCTCGTCCATGATCCGCGCCACCTCATCCGCCCAGCAGAATTCCCCCGAAGTGTGGGCGTGGCCGTCGATGACCATCTTCTACCTGACAAACGCCCTGCGGCCGGCGTAGACCGCCCTGGACCCGAGTTCTTCTTCAATGCGCAGGAGCTGGTTGTATTTTTCCACGCGCTCGCCGCGGCAGGGCGCCCCGGTCTTGAGATGGCCCGTGCCCATGGCCACGGTGAAATCGGCGATGAAGGAATCCACGGTCTCGCCGCTTCGGTGCGAGACCATGGCTCCCCAGCCGGCCCGCCGCGCAGTACGGATGGCCTCGACGGTCTCGGTGACCGTTCCGATCTGGTTGAGCTTGATGAGGACGGCGTTGGCCGCGCCCTCGTCGATGCCGCGTTGGATGCGCTTGACGTTGGTGACGAACAGGTCGTCGCCGACGAGCTCAATTTTGTCCCCGAGCGTCTTGTTCAGGAGCTTCCAGCCGTCCCAGTCGTCCTCGGCCAGGCCGTCCTCGATGACGGCGATGGGGAAACGCGAGACCCAATCGGCGTAGAGAGCCACCATCTCCTCGGACCCGATTTTCCGGTTTTCCGTTCGCAGGAAGTATCGGCCCTCCTCGAAGAAGCCGCTCGAAGCCGGGTCGAGGGCGATGACGATGTCCCGGCCGGGCGCGTAGCCCGCCTTCTCGACGGCCCGGATGATGAACTCCACGGCCTCCTCGTTTTTCTTCAGGGCGGGCGCGAAGCCGCCTTCATCTCCCACGCCCACGGCATGTCCCGCCTTCTTAAGAAGTTCCTTGAGTTCATGGTAGACCTCGGCGCCCCAGCGCAAGGCCTCGCGGAAGTTCGGCGCGCCGACCGGCGCGATCATGAATTCCTGGAGGTCCGTCGCCTGCCAGTTGGCGTGGACGCCGCCGTTCAGGATGTTGAACATCGGCACGGGGAGGATCCCGGCTTCGTCGCCGCCGAGGTGCCTGTAGAGCGGAACGCCGCGGGCGGCCGCCGCGGCGCGGGCGACGGCCATGCTGACGCCCAGGACGGCGTTCGCGCCCAGCCGGCTCTTCGTCTCGGTGCCGTCGAGCGCAATCATGGCCCGGTCGACGCCGGCCTGGTTCAGGGCGTCGAGCCCGATGACGGCTTTGGCGATCGTTTCGTTGACGTTGGCCACGGCCGCCAGCACACCCTTGCCCTTGTAGCGCTTCTCGTCGCCGTCTCGAAGCTCGAGGGCTTCGTGCGCTCCGGTCGAGGCTCCGGAGGGGACGGCGGCCCGGCCGACGGCGCCGCCTTCGAGCGTGACTTCGACCTCGACCGTCGGATTCCCGCGGGAGTCGAGAATCTCGCGGGCATGGACTTTATGTATGGTCGTCTTCATCTTCTTCCTCCGTTCAATTCCAGGCCAGGGTGATTTTTGGCATTCATCATACGATTTTGGACCCATTCCTTCAAGGTCGAGGAAAATGTCGTCGGAGACGACTCTCAGGACAGCCAGTCCTCGCAGACCAGTCTGGGAATCCTGCGGAATTCTCGCAGGTTGTGGGTAACGAGAGTGGCCTTCAGGCTGAGGGCGTGGGCTCCGATTTGCGTATCGAGGGGACCGATCGGAGTCCCGGATATTTCAAGCGCCGCCCGGACATGACCGTAGTTTTTCGCGGCGGCATCGTCAAAATCGGCGACTTCAAGGGGAAGAAGAAATTCAGTCAAGGCCAGGCGGTTCTTTTCCCGATGAGCGCTCTTTTCCACGCCGAAATGAAGCTCGGCCAAGGTGATCGCCGAAATGCCCGCTTCGCCGGGACAGAGCGATTTCAGCCGGCGAAGTATGGAGCCGGGCTTTTGCTTGATGAGGGCGAGGCAGGAGTCCGTATCGAGCATGTATCTCATCAGAGGGACTCGCGCTTCTGGGCCGCCGGCTGTTTCCGGTCGGCCAGGAAATCGTCCGAAAACATTTCCAGGCTCCCGATGAGTGAGTCCCAGCTCCCTTCGGCCGGCAGGAGGATGACGGCGTTGCCGGACTTTTTGACGTAGACGAACTCGCCATCGAAACGAAATTCCTTGGGCAGGCGCACTGCCTGGCTTTGCCCGTTCCGGAAGAGCCGCGCCGTTTTCATTGAGCGATGTTCAAAGTATATATTATTCATATATACTACATTTTCCTGTCTGTCAAGGTCATTGCCTAACGAGAAAGACGATGCGCAGCCCCGAAGATTCTCGCCATCATGCCGTCCCGTCCCGGTTCCGTCAGGGCAAGAGCGGCCGCAGCTTACCCCTTGCCCCTGATCCAGGCCACGACCGGGCTCCCGGTGAAGGGCAGGCCGGCGACGAGCGGGCCGCCCTCGGCCGTTTCCGTCGACACCCAGGCGGCGCTCTCCGTGTCGAGGACGTCGACCAGGTAGCGGCCCCGCGGCAGGTTGAGGATCATCTGCGAGGGGAAGGTTTCCGCCGGCTCGCGGCGCGGCTCGCACCACAGGCAGAAGCCGGCCGGCCCGGAGAGCAGCCCGAACCGCTTGACCCAGGACGGCAGGCGCCTGACGAGGTCGTACCGGCCGCCGGCCAAGGCTTCGGGGTTGAGGCCGGGAGGCCTGACTTCGGGCGGAAGCGCCTCCTCGACCAGCGACAGGACGCGGCGGACGGCGAGCATGCCGGGGCGTTTGGCGGATTTTCTCATTTTCCCTTTCCTGTTTCTGTCCGCGGCGGAACGGACCCGCGACGCCGGTTCCAAGAAAACATCATGCGCATACTACCAAGTTTTTCCTCGTTGTGCATCTCCCAAGTTCTATGAGGCAGGGGAACCGCGTGATCGATTGAGATCATTTCAACTCGTCCATCGTCATAGCTCATTGCAAGAGCGATTTTTACGGCCTCTTGAATGTACACATATATTGTGTATAATATGTGTATCGTCAAGGAGGCCAAGGATATGCAAGTGCGGCACAATATTACGATCGACGCGGAAATTTCCGAGGAGCTCGAAAGCTTGGCAAGGGAGCTCGGCGAGAAAAAAAGCACGCTGATCGAAAAGGCTCTCACCGTTTATTTCGACCTTCTCGACCTTCATGTCGCACGGAAGCGCTTGAAGGCGCTCGAGAAGGGCAAGGGAAGGCTCGTCGACGCCGAAACCGTATGGAAAAATCTGGGGCTGTGAGTGTATCAGCTCGTATTTCTGGACAAGGCATTGGATGAATTCAAGAAAATCGATCGCGCCAGGCAGAGAATTATCAGGGCGAAACTCCTGATCTTGGCCAGGAATCCTGCCGCGTTGAAAAACAACATCCGAAGGCTCGGCGGTCCCGGAGAAGCGCTTTTTCGGCTGCGCATCGGAGCTTATCGCGTCATCTTCAAAAAAGACGAATCCCGCCTCATCATTCTGGTTGTTCGGGTCGGGCACAGGAAAGATATCTATTTCGCGGCCGAGCGGGCTCGCACCGACTGATCCCTAAGCGACCGGGTAAGAATTCTCCGATTTCGGGAGGAAGAGATCTCCGTCACTTTATTGACAGAAAAGCGGGGCGCGGCTATAGTGGCCCTGAGCGGAGGAGGAACCCCCCATGCCCCCCAAGCATCAGCGGCCCTACCTGCCCTTCGGCGACCTGAAGACGGCCCCCTGGTACGGCAAGAACATCCTCTCCGTCGGCCAGTTCGGCCGTTCCGACCGCGAATACTGCAATAAAGT
>VGJG01000023.1 GCA_016867615.1 Candidatus Aminicenantota bacterium
AGGACGCCGCTTCAGACGGCGCCAGCACGGCGCCGCGTGCCATGCCTCCTCAAAAAAGTGGAAAGTGTAGACGCGACCCCGTCTTATCTCTTCGGGAGGCGGGGGAAGAAGCGGCTCGTGCGGCGGGCGTACTCCTCCCAGTCGGGGCGGCCGGCGTACTTGCGCTCCAGCATAGGGATGCCCGACACGCGGAGCAGCAGGAAGGTGATGAGGACGGGGCTCACCGCGGCGGTCCAGCCGCCCGGCGCGGACAGGGCGATAAGAAACAATCCCCACCACATCGCCGCCTCCCCGAAATAATTCGGATGGCGGGTGAAGCGCCACAGGCCCCGGTCGATGATCCGTCCCTTGTTCGCCGGGTCGCGCTTGAAGCGCTCCATCTGGGCGTCGCCCACGGCTTCGAACAGGAACCCGACCAGCCAGACCGCGGCCCCCGCGGCGTCGAGCGGCGTCAATCCCCTCCCCGGTGAAAGGTTCACCCACCACACCGGCCAGGAGACGAGGAGCAGGAACAGGCCCTGCAGCATGAAGATCTGGAAGAAGCTCCGGACGACGAACGACCGCCCCCAGGCCTTGCGCCAGGCGGCGTAGCGGAAGTCCTCGGGTTTTCCCCTCTTCCTCAGCCAGATGTGGATGCCCAGCCGCAGACCCCAGACGAGCACCAGGCCCGTCACCAAGAGCTGCCTGTCGCCGGGCATGTTCCCCCAAAGCATCGGCAGGGAAGACGCGCTCTCCTCCTGAACAACGGCCGTGTGTCCGATCGCTCCGGAGGCTTTCGCCCAAAACAGGGTCAGGAGCGCGACCAGGACGAACCCCGGGCCCCAGCCGATATCGACGATGGAATTGTCCTTCTTCCGCAGGGCGACGAGAAAGAGGAGGGACATGTAGAGGACGACGGCCAGGGCGGTCGCCGCAAGGGCTTGGAAATCCATGCCTCGAGCCTCCTCGAACGCTTCGTCCGCGGCCGCGCGCGGCCCGTCCCCCCCGGCCTCCCGGCCCGAGGAGCTATTCCAGCATCAGGCAGACGGCCACGGCGCCGATGCCGTTGTGGACGCCGATGACCGGTGCGATGTCCTGGATGAAGGCCGGCGGCCGCCCCAGGAGCCCGGTGAGCCTCCGGGCATACTCCTCGGCGCGGGGACGGTTCAGGGCGTGGACCACGGCGTAGCGCCACAGCGTTCCGCCCGCGGCCGCCTCCGCCGCGGCGCGGATGATTTTGTCCATGTTCGCCCGCCGGCCGAAGGACTTGCCCCAGGCGGCGGCCTTGCCGTTTTCGTCCAGGGTGACGATGGGCTTGAGGTTCAGGAGCCTGGCGGCCAGGCCCTTGAGGGGGCTGACCCGCCCGCCCCGGACCATGTACCTGAGCGTCTGGACGTCGACCAGGATGCGCGTCCGGCCGCGCCATTCCTCGGCCAGGCGGGCGATGTCCTCGGCCGCAGCGCCCGCGGCTGCGGCCTCGGCGGCCCGCATGACGATCAGCCCCTGGGCCGCTGAGAGCGTCCGGGTGTCGACGACGCGCGCCTTGCCCCGCCCGGCCTCGGCGGCGGCCTTGCTCACCGCCTCGAACGAGCCGCTCAGGCCGCTCGAGACCGAGAACACCAGGACCGAGTCGTAATGCTCCGCCAGGAAGGACAGCGTCTCGCGCGCCAGGGCGGGCGAGGGCAGCGAGGTCGTGGGGTGCTCGGGCCGGGAGAGGAGGAGCCGGTAGAAATGCTCCGGGGTGATGGTCAGCTTGTCGAGGAAATGCGTGTCGCCGAAGGACAGGGTGAAGGGCAGGAGGTGGACCTGGTGCTCTTCCAGGAACCCGGGCGGCAGGTCGCAGGCCGAGTCCGTGACCAGGGCCGTTCCGCTTCTCCGGGCGTGGGCCGCCTGGAACTGGCGCTTCATGTCGTCCACCTTGACCTGGCCGAGCGCGCCCAGGTCCTTCATCTCGAAGAAAAGCTCGGCCGGCCGGTCGGTGTGGACATGGAAGCGCGCTTTCTCCTCGGAGCCGGCGACGATGGCCGAACCGCCGTAGGCGCGCAGCCGCTCCCGGATCCGCTCCAGGTCCAGGCCGTCCCCGGTCAGGATGGCCTCGGCGCAATAGCGGCGGTCGGCCTTCTCCTTGAAGGAATGGACCTTGGCCGGAGCGGCGTCCGTCTCCCCGGCTTCCCGGACCAGGCGCCGCAGGCGGCCCGAGCGGATGAAGTCGTGGATGCCCTCCACGAAATCGACGAACCCCTTGGCCCCGGCGTCCACGACGCGGGCCCGGGCCAGGACCTGGAGCTTCTTCGGCGTGTCGCGCAGCGAGCGGCGGGCGACCTCCAGGGAGTGATGGATGAGCTCGGAGAAGTCCGAGGTCCGCGTCCGGAAATGGAACAGGCTCTCGGCCCAGTCCCGCATCACGGTCAGCATCGTGCCCTCGACGGGGTTGAGGATCGAGGACTGGACGTGGCGGACGGCGCGCGGGGCGAGCTCGCCGAAGGAGCGGGTGGTGAAGGACGGCTCGTCGGGCGCCTCGCGGCTTATGCCCTGGACGAACTGGGCGAAGATCAGCCCCGAGTTCCCCCGGGCGCCCATGAGCGCCGCGTCGGCGATCGAGCGCAGCGTCTCGCGCAGGGTGCGGCCGGGCTTCGTCGTCAGGGAGATCGAGCGCATGGTCGAGGCCAGGTTGTTCCCCGTGTCGGCGTCGGGCACGGGAAAGACGTTGATGCGGTTGAGGGTCTCCCGGTCCTGGATGACGGCCTCGCCGCCGGCCAGGAAGGCGGCGTGCAGGCGCCGTCCGTCGAGGTAGCGGATTTTCATTGAGTCATTATACGCGCGCCCGCCGCCGACGGCAAGGAGGGGCTTCCGTACCCAACGCCAAACGCTGCTGATGAGAATCAACCATGCTCGCCATCGTCTTGATAAGTATGCGGTAGGTGCAGGCCATCGAGGAGGTCTCGGGCGGCCTTGACTTTTGCATTAAATAGCATTATATTTAATGCCAAAGGAGACGGCGGTGAACGTGTTGAAAAGCATCACTCTTCGGCTGCCCGAGCAGGAGTACCTGGCCTTTGATCTCGTCTGCGCTGAAAGGGGATATAGCAAGACCGGGAAAATCAGGGAGTTCATTAGGAACCTGGTTCAGACGGAATTGGACTCCGTCAAGGTCAGCGCCGGAGAATGGCGGAGAATCCAGGCGGGCATCGCCGAAATCGAACAGGGGCGCTGCTCGTCCCTCGAGGACTTGAAACGCTCTTATGCCGCAAGAAAAGTGGTCCATCCCAAGAATCGCCGCGAGCGCTAGGAAAAACATCGAAGCTCTCGAGGATTCCAGACTCGAAACCATCCTGAATCGTCTGGAAGCCCTTCGGCTCAATCCCTATCTCGGTCACGACATTAAGAAGGTTCAAGGTAAAGAGGATATTTACCGGATCAGGTTTGGAGAATTCCGGCTCTACTATCGACTGATTTCCGCTCGGAAAGAAATCGACATTCTTCTCTTTGAATATCGCGGCAAGATCAAAAAGACCGGAATCAAACGATTAAAGCAACGGGCCTAAGAAACAGCGTCCCGTCTCACAATTTTCTCGAGACTCACAACGAGGAGGTGCGGGGCGGGGACTCGCGTGCGCCCCCGCTCCCTCCGGACGACGCCAAATAATTCGTTCTATAAAAGTGGCGTTATGCCGCCGCGTGCCATGCCTCCTCAAAAAAGTGGAAAGTGTAGACGCGACCCCGTCTTACTCCTTGATGATGCGCAGCTGGGCGTCGTGATGGACGGAATTGACGGCGTCGCCGCTTGTTGTCGAGAGCTCGACCTTGTGGCGCAGGGTGAACGAACCCACGCTGTTCCGGCTGTAGATGTTGGGGTAGGTGATCTTTCCGGGACTGCTGCACGGCTGGGTGAAGGTGTTGGTCTGGTCGAGCCTCAGGATGTCGTCCACCCAGGCCAGGTCGTGGCGCTTGCCGTTGTCGCCGCCGCCGACCTCGACGTCCAGACGGAGGCTAATCCAAACAAGCGAGCCTCCTCCTGACGCCGATAACGTATAGGTGACAGAATCCTCCCAATTGTTGCCCTCACTGGGCTGGGGCGCCTCATTGGGAGTCAAGGAAACTACGCCACCCGGCTCTGTAAATTCCGCTTTTGCTTCCCATGTCCACAGCGTCGAAAAGCACGAGCTCTTAAATACATACGTTTCCGTCTTCTTCTTCAGCGGCGCGTTGGGCGAGAAGAAGAGGTACCACACCAGCCCGCCCAGGGCGGCGAGCGTGAGGAGCGTGCCCAGGGCCCTGCCCAGGAACGAGCTTCCCCCGCGTCCGGCCGTCCGGGCGGCCACGGCGCCGCACGCCTCCTTATAATATTTCAGCTTCTTGAGGTCCAGGCCCTCGAACGTCTTGCCCGCGCCCAGGATTTCCTTGGCCCGGCAGTAGTACTTGACCGCCAGCTCCTTGTACTTCAGCTTCTCGTAGGAAGCGCCGAGCAGGAGGAACGTATGCCCCTTGAGCACTTCCCATCCCTGAAGAGGGGCCAGGGCGTTCATGAGCTTTTCGAGCTCGAGCTTGGCGCCCTCGTAATCCTCGTCGAAATAGAGCCTCTTCGCCCTCTCGAACGAGGAGCGCAGGGCCAGCGAATCGTCCTGGACGGCGAACACCTGGCCGTAGACGCCCAGCCCGACGAAACTCACGCCCTCGACGACGGCCTTCCCCTCGCCCAGGAGCTCCTTGGCCTTGAGGTAGTGCTTGCGGGCCGACTCGGCGTCGCCGAGCTTCTCCTCGCTGGCCGCCAGCAGGAGGTAGACGTTGCCTAGAAAGACGCGATTCTCCTCGGTCTCGGCCATCTCCTCGGCGAGCTTGGCCAGGCCGTCCCGCGCGGCTTCATACCCGCCGCTCAGGTAGGCGGCCTTGGCCGCGTTGAACGCGGCCCCGGGCGTCTCTTCCTGCCCGGCGCCCGCGACGGCGAAATGCGCCTGTCCGGCGATGAGCACGCTGAGCACGATAGCCAGGACCTTGCACAGGGAATAGCATTTGATGTGCGCCACGGTCTCCTCCTTCGGGTGAGATTGACCGAAAAATAATCCAAAAAACCCCCTGAAGTCAAATATTTTTTCAAGGGCGGGCGGGAGGGGGCGATACCCGTCACGGAAATCGGCGACCCTGAATCCCTGCCGTCCTCCCCCCCGGCGCCCGATTTTTCGCCGTCGATAATCGCGTCTTGGGATTTGTGAAGTACCGCTCCCGCCCGTATAATGGGGGTTTGAAATCCGGCCATGCGCCCACTGTTATCCGTTCTGCTCGCCGCGCTCGCGCTCGGCGCTCCGCTCTCCGCCGCGGGAGACGAAGCGGTCGGGCCGGCCCTCAGCGCCGGCCGGTCCTCCCCGGAGCGCGGCGCCGCGCCGGGGGAGAAGCCGTCCGGCTCCCCCGACGACGCCCCGGCGCGCCCGAGCACGCTCCAGAAATCCCTCCTCATCCCCGGCTGGGGGCAGGCCGCGGAGAAACGGTATCTCGAGGCCGTCCTCTTTTTCTCGGCCGAGGTCGTCTGCTGGGCCGGGTTCTTCGACCAGAATGCCCGGGGGAACCGCGCCTACGACCTCTACCGGGCGGCGGACACGACGGACGACGCCGTCCGTTACCGCCGCGAGACCGAGAGGTTCGACAAGCGGCGCAACCTGTTCCTCCTCGGCGCGGCGCTCGTCTGGACGGCGAACCTCCTCGACGCCTGGCTGATCGTCTCCGGGCGCGGGGAAGAAAAAGACGGGGAGCGGCGCTCCCTGTCGCTGAGGCTCGACTGCGGTGAAGGTCACAAGATCGCTCTGGCCCTGGCTTGTCGTTTTTGAGCTTCTCCTCGGCTCCTGCCGGGACAGGCTGTTCGACAACCCCTTCGACCCCGGCGCGGGCGAGGCGGTCTTCGAGGTCGTCTCCTCGATCCTCACCCCGGCCCGGGATCCGCGCGGCCTGGCCTGGGACGGGGCGACGCTGTGGAACGTGGACGGGGCGACGGACGAGCTCCTGAGCCTCAACCGCCTGAGCGGCGCCCTGGTGCGGAGCCTCCCCTCTCCCCTGGACGGGACCGAGGGCGCGGCCGCCGACGGCCGCGACCTCTGGGTCTGCGGCCGCGGCTCGGTCCTCATCCTCCGCCTCAACCTCCTGAACGGCGACGTCCTGAAGACCCTCAACCTGCAGCGCGGCGCCTTCACCGCCCTGGCCTGGGCCGAGGGCTCGCTCTGGGCGGCCGACGCCCAGTCGAACCGCGTCCTCCGGCTCGACCCGGAGACGGGCGAGGTCACGGGCTCCTTCCCCAACCCCGGGACGCGCGCCGACGGACTCGCCTTTGACGGCGCGTCCTTCTGGCTGGCCGATTCCTCGACGCTCTCGATCTACCGCCTCGGCGCGGACGGCGCCGTGCAGCGGGTTTATCTCTCCCCCGGCCAGGCGCCCCGCGGCCTGGCTTTCGACGGGACCTACCTCTGGAACGCCGACGGCGGCGGGAAAATTTTTCAATTGAGCGTCCCGAGATGAAGCCTCCGACGCAGCGGCGGCAGCGGCCCGGCCGGCCGGCTCGCCGGCCCCGGCCCGCTCCCGGCGCCGCGAAGAAATTCCGCGGCGCGGCCGCCTTCCTGCTGACCGCGCTCCTCACCGCCTCGGCCGCGCCTGGAGCGGCCGGCCCCTCGGCCGGCGAGGCGAGCGCGAAAAGGGCCGTCCTGCGCGTCGAGGCGGAATACATCGCCTACAGCTTCGACCGGCACGCGTTTATCGCCCGGAACGCCTCCTTCGACCTCCCCCCCTACCGCGTCTCCTGCGGGACGCTCCGGGCGGACCTCTCCGCCCGCGCCTTCCTGGCCCTGGGCGGGGTCGTCCTGACGCGCGAGGGCGAATCGCTCCGGGCCGACGCCCTGTCCTTCGACCCGGCCGCAAGCGGCGCCCTTCTCCTGGACTACGGCGACTCCCTCGAGGCGCGCAGCCTGACCCTCGGCGCCGGCGCAGACGCGGCGGCCGCCGCTCCCCCGCCCCCGGCAAAGCTCCGCGCCGCCGAGGCCGTCTCCCTGGCCGCCGTTCGGGGCTCGCTCCTCTACGCCGTCTGCCGGAGTCTGGATATCACGCCCGCCTACGACGCCTTCGGCCGGGACGTCGTCCTCTATGTCGAGGGGCTGGAGAGCGTGGGATTCCGGTCGCTCAAGCTCTCCGCGGCCGAGGCGGCCCTTTCGCGCCGCCCCGGACTGTCGCTCAACAGCCTGTGGTTCAGCCGGGACCGCGGGATCCGCGGCCGGGCGAGCTATTCCGTCCTCGACCCGGGCCGCGCCGACAGCCTGACCCGCCTCGAATACGAGGAGCACTCCGTGATCAAGGATTTCCCCGGCCCCGCCCGCCAGGCCGACCTGACGACCGACAGCTCCTGGACGCTCCGCCCGGACCTCGGCCTGGGCTTCCGGGGAAACGCCAACACGAGCGGACTGCTCGACGCACGGCTGTGGCTCGACAAGAGTTGGGCTCAGAAGAAGCTCTCGACGCGCTGGGACCTGACCCTCAGCCGCCCGGTCGGACAGCCGGTCGAGACATGGCTCGGCCTCAAGGCCGCCTACGACGCCGGCGGCGCGGGACGGCTGGCGGCGGCGGGACGGCTGGGCTCGGCCGGCCAGGCGGTCGGCGACTTCTCCTACGCTGCGCGCCTCGGCGGGAACCTCGATTTCCAGGCGAGCTCCCTCTACACCCGGGTAAGGCGCGGCGCGGATGGCGCCCGCTCGAGCATCCTCGACGGCCGCCTGCGGCTGTCCTACACCTCCCGACTTTTCAACCTGGCTTCGGACTATCACCTCAACGCCGACCTGGCCGAGGGACGGACGCTCCGCAGCCCGCAGCTCCGGATGGAATCCGGCCCCCTGCCCTTCTACGGCGGCCTTCTCCAGGCCGGACTGTCCAACGTCTTCATCCACAACACCCTCGGCGGGAAGGGGTCGTCTTCCTCGAGCTACAGCAACAACACGGCCTTCCGCCTCTCGGCCGCGCCCGTTCCCCTGGCGCGCGGCCTGCTCCTCGACTTCAGCCTGGCCCTGGAGCAATTCCTGGAGAAGGAGGGACGGAATTTCACCTCGGGGGGAGCGGTCGTCAACCTCAAGCGCCGCTGGCCGGCCGGGGTGACGCTCGAGGGGTTCTACAGCCTCCAGTCCCGCCGCCGGACCCGGGGCGGGCTGCTCGAGGGGACGACCAGCCAGGACCTGAGCGGCGTCCTCCGCCTCCAGCCCTCCGAGGGCCTGAACGCCTGGGTGGCGGCGTCCTACGACCCCAAGAACGGCCGCTTCAAGCAGTCGTTCGCCGACCTGACCCTGGCCGTCATCCGGGGCTGGAGGTTCCATTCGCTCCTCCAGTACGATTTCGTTCTGAACAAGCTGTCCAACGTGGACCTCTACCTCATCCGCGACGCCGGCCGCTTCGAGCTGCGGCTCATGTGGCGCAGCCTGTCGCGGCAATTCCTCGTGGAGCTTCTGCCGAAATGAGACGAAGGGCGCGCCCCCAGGCCGGATTTCTCCTCGCCGGCCTGATCGCGCTCGCCTGGCTCGGCGCCGCGGCCTGCGTGAATTTTAGGCCCGCCGTTCAGCCCCCCGGCCTGGAGGTCGAAAGCCTGGTCGTCTGCCGAAACGCGGCCTTCTCGGGCGGCCTCCATGTCGCCGAAGGCGCGGCGCGCACATTCGGCCTCGACATCCCCTCGCTCTTCGCCCTGGCCTCTCTGCGGGACATCGACCGAGGAATCGCGCTCCGCTTCAAATGGTACGCGCCCGACGGCGTTCTCGCCCGGGATTCCGGGCCGATGCCCGTCGATCCCGGGGAAAAATATCTCGACAAGGTGACGGCCTTCGACCGCCTCGATTTCGCGCCCGGCCGGATCGAGCCGAGGGAAGGCGCATGGACGGTCGTTCTTTTCCTCGATGAAACCCCGGCGGATCAGACGTCCTTCAACATCAAGAAATAGCTTTCTCTGTATGTGTCAGCAATTTGGCCGTTCTTTCAGAGCCGGCAGCTTAGGCATGAGCCTTGACGGCAATCGTCGTCTCGATGATCTCGTCTTCGATGGGAATGTCCTCGCCGTGGGCCTTAAGAGATTCGAGATAGATTTTGACCGCATCTCTCGCCATCTCGACGGATTCCTCGAAGCTCGCGCCGTCTGTAGTTTAAGACTTTCATTCTTGTGCCCCGTAAATTCTAGTTTATTTTAACCTTTTAGCGCATCTTCTTAAAAGACGGAGCCCAATTTGAAAAGGGCTTCGATTTTCCCTCCCTTGACAGGCCGGCGCGCTCCCCCTAAGATGAATGGCAACGAACAGGAAAATCGAACCGGGGAGGAAGAACGCTCCATGAACAAGACCGAAACCCTTAAAGACGGCTCGCCCGTCGTCATCCGCAGCCTGAAGGTCGAGGACCTGGACAAGCTCATGGCCTTTTACGCGGCGCTTCCCGCCGACGACCGGAAATACCTCAAAGTGGACGTCACCGACAAAAATGTCGTCCGCCGCCGCATCCTCCTCACCGAACAGGGAAACGTCTTCCGCCTGGTGGGGCTCGTCGGGGACAAGATCGCGGCCGACGGCATGCTCGAAGTCCGCGAGGAAGCCTGGCAGAAGCACCAGGGCGAGCTGCGTGTCATCGTTGCCCCGGAATTCCGGCGGAAAGGCTTGGGCCTCCTCCTCATGCGCGAGCTCTATTTCATCGCCGCCGAGCGCGGCGTCCGGATGGTCGTGGCCCGCTTCATGCGCCCCCAGGAAGACGCCCGCCGCATCTGCCGCGCCCTGGGATTCCGGGAGGAATCGCTCCTCCCCGATTACGTCACGGACCGGACGGGCCAGGCTCAGGACCTGGTCGTCATGGCCGCCGATATGAACGAATTCTGGAACGAGCTCGAGAGTTACTACCACGCCACGGACTGGCAGCGCTGCCAGTAGCGGGCCCCCGCCTTCACGCTTTCTTCATCCGCTCCAGGAGGAGGTCGCACAGCTCCCGCACGGCTCCGTGCCCTCCCCGGCGGGAGAGGACGAGGTCGGCTTCCCGGAGAATGGCCGCTTCGGCGTCCGCCGGAGCAACGGCGAAACCCGCGACTTCGAAACAGGGAAGGTCGGTCAGGTCGTTGCCGGCGAAGACGACCTGAGCGGGGTCGAGTCCGTGCTCCCGGATGAGCTCCCTCAAAACGGGCGCCTTGTCTTCCACGCCCTGGACGCACTCCATCCCCACTTTGCGGCAGCGGGCGGCGACCACGGGATTGATTTCGGCCGACAGGACGAGCGTCGGCACTCCCGACCGGCGCAGATAGATGACGCCCAGCCCGTCTCCGCGGAAGGCGGCCACGTATTCATGGCCGTCCCCGTCCACCCAGACGCGATTGTCGGTCAGGACGCCGTCGAAATCGAGCACCAGAAGGCGGACGTCTTGGGGAAAAGGACGGGGGCGCTTGCCGGGATGAACGATCTCGCCGCCCAGGTCACGGCACTGGGCTTCGGACCGTTTCCACTGATGGGGGTCGTCGAGGTCGCAGTCGAAGCGGGGGTCGAGAACGAGCGGCAGGATGCGGCTTCCGGTCATGGATTTTTTGCGGAGAATGACTTCGGGGCGGACGACGTCCACGTGTCCCGACTGCCAGTAAGTCGCGGGCAGGGCCTGGCGGGGAGCGTTGTAGGGCTCCGGAACGCCGCCGAGAGTGAGCAGCGGTTCGAGCGCCCCCCCTTCTCCCAAGCGCCACATCTTGTAGGGATTTTGCCCGGAGGGGATCACCGACCGGACGCTGTCCGCTTCGGGTTCTCCGAGCAGCTTCCGGACGGCTTCGTCCACAAGGCCCCGGGGCCGGACGGGGGAAGTCGGCCTGAGATGGACGACGATGTCCGGGCGGTAGCCTTCTTCTTTTTCCAGGCTTTCGAGGAGATGCCGGAAAACGGGCCAGTCCGGCGTGTCGTCCTGAGCGAGTTCGGACGGCCTGAGGAACGGGACGTCCGCCCCGCAGGCGCGCCCGGTCTCGGCGATGCGCTCGTCGTCCGTGTCGAGGACGACCCGGGTGACGGTTTCGGCCTGGAGGGCGGCGGCGGCGCTGTAGGCGAGGAGCGG
>VGJG01000024.1 GCA_016867615.1 Candidatus Aminicenantota bacterium
GTCCTCGACGAGGCCGAGGGCCGGCCCGAGGAGAGGCTCGTCAACCGGGAGGTCCTGCGCGCCCTGCGGCTGGCGGTCTATTCCGACGAGAGCCGCGGCCACTACGGCCTGGCGCGCAAGTTCTACACTCATTTCACCTCGCCCATCCGCCGCTATCCCGACTTGGTCGTGCACCGCATCCTCAAGGACGTCCTGGCCGGGAGGAAGCCCGACGGCCGGGACCTGGCGGCCGTGGCCCTGCACAGCTCCCTGCAGGAGAGGAACGCCGACGCCGCGGAGAGGGACCTCGTCGAGTGGCGCATCTTCCGCATGATGAAGTCCAAGCTGGGCGAAGCGCTCTCCGCGGTCGTGGTCGAGATCAACAAGGCGGGCCTGGTCCTGGCACCGGACGGTTGCTTCGTCGAGGGACTGCTGGCCTTCTCCGACCTGGGCGGCGATTACTACCGCCTCCGGTCCCCGGGCGTGCTCGTCGGCCGGAGGACGGGCCGGACCTACAGGCTGGGAGACCGGCTGGAGGTCGTGCTGGCCGGCGTGGACCCCCTTCTGCGCCGGATGACCTTCGTCCTCGCCGAAGCGCCGAGAAGGAGGCGGGGATGACGGCCGCCGCGGAGCGCGGGAATAAGGAGGGCCTGGAAGCCCTCCTCCGCCGCAACTCGTTCCGGGGCTCGAGCGCCGCCGAGGTCGAGCGCCGTCTCGGGCTCGACGCCGCGACGGCCGCCGCCCTGGCCCAGGAGCTCGAGTCGGAGGGAGAGGCGATCATCCTGTCCTTCGACCCCCTGAAACTGATCTCCCGGTCCAGCCTCGAGCTGCTCCGGACGAAGATCCGGGAGGCCCTGGAGAGGCATCACCGCTCCCGGCCCTCCGACCCGGGCATGGAGGAGGAGCGCCTGAGGAAGAGGTTCACCGCCTCCCGCCAGGTGTTTTCCATGGCGATGAAGTCCCTGGTCCGGGAGGCCGTCGTGGCCGAGGAGGAGGGGCGCTGCCGCCTGGCGACGTTCGCCCCGCGCCTCACGCCCCGGGACGAGCGCCTTCTGGCCCGGCTGGAGGAGACCTGTTTTAAGGACGGGTTCAGCGCCGACCGCCTGGACGATTTCCGGGCCGAGCACCGGCTGTCCCCAGGCGCTCTGGACAAGATGCTGTCCATCCTGGTCGGCCGCAAGAAGATCGTGCGCGGCCGGGAGGGCCTGTACCTCCATTCCCAGTGGCTGGAGGAGGTCGTGGAGAAGGTCCGGAGCCTGCCCGGGAAAGAGATGTCCGTGGCCGATTTCAAGGCCCTGACGGGCCTGTCGCGCAAATACGCCATCCCGCTGCTCGAGCTTCTCGACCAGATGGGCGTGACGCGGCGCAAGGGTTCGGCCAGGGAGATCGTCCCCGAAAAAAAATGAAGGAGGAGAGCATGCATCCTGCGGAAGACCGAACCGGCCTCGCCCGGCCGTACCGGACGGCGATGATCATCGCCGCGGCCGTTCTGGCCTCCCTGCTCATCTATGTCCTGGCCGCGGAGCTGTTCCTGAGGGGAAAGGTCGCGCCGTTCCTCGCCCTTCAGCCGGAGCAATTCCCGGCGCTGCGGATCGCCCTCTACGGCGCGGCCGTGGCCGCCGTCGTGGCTCTCCGCCTCGCGCGCGGGCTGGTCCTGAGGAAGCGGCCTGGGGAGGAGCCGTCGGCCCTGGGGCGCAAGCTCCTCCTGGTCTCCGTCCTGACCTCGGCCCTCGCCGAAGTCCCGGCCTTGCTGGGGCTGGTGCTGTTCCTGGCGGCGGGCCTCAACCGGGATTTGTACATCCTCACCGCGGTCTCGGTCGTGCTGATGTTCATGTATTTCCCGAGGCTCGGCCAGTGGAGGGAATGGGTCGCGAGCCCCTGACCTTACCCCGGCCGGGGTCGGCCCTGCAGCGGCAGACCCGTTTATCGGGCCTCGTCCGATAACTTCCCGTAGAGACTGTCGGCCGGCGGGATTCCTCTCTTCTCCGTGGAGACCACGCAGCGGCGATAGGGGGGCCTGTCCTTGCGGTTGTGCGCGACCAGGGCCTGAACGACCTTCCAGCCGAGCTTGCCGTCCCGGGCCATGTCCGTGAGGGCCTCCAGGGCCGTGCGGTTGTCATACGGGGTCGGGCGGTACGGGCGGGAGGAGATCAGGGCGTCGTAAACGTCGCAGGCGGCGATGATCTCCACCATCCTGTCCCTCAACAGAACGCCCTGGGGGTACCCCGACCCGTCCCTCCGCTCGTGGTGCCCCTTGGCCACCCGGGCCGCAACACTCCCCGTGTCGCGGAGGTAATAGCAGACGAGCACGAAACCGGCCAGGGCGTGGTGCTCGAGGATGTTCTTCTCGGTCCGGGAGATGGGGTTGCTTTTCTTGAGGACCGGCAGGGGGACGCAGATCTTGCCCAGGTCGTGGAGCGTGCCGGCCATGGCCTCCGTGATCCAGTCCTCGGACTTGGTGATCAGGTCCCGCACGAGCATCGTCGACAGGGCGAAGACCATCAGAATGTGGCGGTAGGTGTAGGCGTCGCGCTTTTTAGCGTAGTCGATGAATTCCAGGAGCGGGGCGACGAACCGCATCTTGCTCATCAGGCCCAGGACGAACGTCCTTTCCTCGGACCGGAAAATGGAGGCGTAGGGCGGCTCCCGGAACAAACGGTCGATGTCGCGGCGGACCGTTCCGTGGCCCAGGAAAGGGCGCTTTCGGTACGGCTTGTCCCTGTTGGAGGCGATGAGCTCCCTCAGGACCATCGGGGTCAGCCGCGTTCCGGCGGGAAGAAGGGCACGGCCTTCCAGGGTGATGACCGGGTATTCGAGCTTTGCTGCCCGCATCAGTTCTCTCCCCCCGATGATACGCCCTATGTCTATCACAAATCCAGGGAGGAAAGATAGGGTCCTCTCCCCCCCGAGCTCCGTCAGCCGGGTGCGCTTCTTACGGAGGAAGCGCACCCGGCGGTCCCGCGGAAGACCGCCGCCGACGGGCTATTTCTTTTTGCCCTTTTCCTTTTGGTCGGGCTTCTTTTTCAGGGCGACCTTGAGTTTTTCGGCGAACAGGCCTCCGAAGGCCGGGGCCTCCTTGGCCGCCTCCTCGGCGGGCGGGGCCTCGGCCGCGGCCTCCGCGGCTTCCGCTTCGGGCTCGGCCTGGAGGACGGCCATCTCTTCGGCCGCGTCGCTCTCGGCGGCCTTGATGGCCGTGAGGGCCTCCATCTCCGATTCCTCGAGCTCGATCTTCTCCTCGATGACTTTGCGCTCGCTCTTGCGCAAGCGGGGCATGCGCTCGGCCTCGAGCTTGGGCTTCTTTTTCTTGACCGGCTTTTCTTTTTTGGCCGGGCGCTCGTCGGGCTCGGCTTTTCCCGGAGGGGTGACGGGTAAGGGCGCGGGGCGCGCGGCCGGCCGGGCGGCCCGGGCCGGAGCGGCCGGCGGGACCGCCTCGGGCTCGACCTCCACCACTCTCAGGACCTCCTCCTCGGCCTCTTCCTCGTCCTGGAGGAAGTCCTCGGCGATCATGCCGATGGGCAGCTGGTAGGCCTCCTCATCGGCGGCCTCCCAGACCTCCGCCGGGCGCGGCCTCTCCGACGGCCTGCGCTCTTTTTTCTTCTCCTCTTCGGGCGCGGCCGCGGCCGGGGACTTGAAGAAAAACACGCCCTTCTTCTTCTCGGACTTCTGGAACTGGGAGGAATTGAGAAGGACGGTCTCCACGTCCTCCTGGCTGGTCCGGCAAAGGATGTCCGCCAGGTGGAAGGCCCGGAGGAAATGCTGCGAGGAGGTGTTCGGCTCGGGGCTGAAGCTCTTGAAGACGAGGAGCAGGATCTCGTGGAGGTCGTGCTCCTCCGGCAGGGGGGCCAGGGCCAGCAGGCGGGCGAGCACCTCCCGCTCGATGAAGATGCTCTTGTTGGGCAGGGCGTAGGTGAAAGCCTCCTCGCCCGTGTCCCGGAACGTGTCGCTCCCGGGGTCGTAGGCGAGCCGCGGCACGGCGAGCTTCTTCTTCGATTTCTTCACCCAGAAGTTGAAGTGGGTCAGGTCCTTGCGCTCCAGGGTCAGGCTCGTTCCCTGGGGGATGGTGTTGGAGGCGTAATACTCCGCGAGCCCCAGGAAGCAGGAGGCGTTGGGGAAAAAGTAGACGGGATAGCTCTTTCCCTCCTCGACCTCGGTGAGGACGTATTCCCGCGACTGGCTCAGCTCCTTGTGCATGGAGCGGGGGACGCGGATCCCGCCCGAGAGGACCTCTCTCCAGGTGAGGTAGACCTTGAGGGGAAAGCCGGTCAGGAGGCTCGACTCGAGCGGCGCCCCCGTCTCCAGGGCCGGGACCCGGGCCGCCGGAGCGGTCAGGGGCAGGTTGAGGGGCAGGGCGTTGAGGACCTTTTTCAGGTGCCAGCGGCCCCAGCCCACGGGGGACATGAACAGGAATTCCTTCTTGTGCTTCTTCTCCAGGGCGTGGTTCAAGCTGAGGGCGTGGAGGTCGAACAGGGCGGAGGAGGGCTCCAGGCCGAACAGCTTCCGGACGAGGTCCTCGGTCGAGGCCGGTTGGCCCGTCTCCAGGAGGGCGGCTTCGGCCTCCCGGATTTTTTCCTCGGGGATGTCCACCCGGTTGCGGCTGAGCTGCCAGCGGTCGTTCCAGGCGAAGAAGTCCGGCGACTTGACGAGCGCCGTCCGGAGGTTCTTCTCCAGGGCTCTCAGGTCCCTGTCCGTGACCGGCAGCTCGCTCATCCGGGGGTCGTCCTGCTCGGAGACGGTCTCGGGCTCGAGGCCCTCGCTCCCGACGTTCGAGGGCAGGAAGACCTGGGCCCGGTTCTTCCTCATGTAGTCGATGTAGCGGCGGAAAGTCCCGCCGCCGGTGAAATCCACCTCCAGGATCTCGCACTGGTAGGCGGCATCGACGGTCTTGCCCACCACGGTCAGGACGACGGCTCCCTCGAAATGCTCGACCGTTTTGGAGCTCACGGTCAGGGACTCGTTGTATTCCCTGAGGACCTGGTCTCCGACCTCGTAGCGGCAACGGGGGTCGTATTTCTTGACGGTCTGGAGTCTCAATCCCGCGGTCTTGTGGTAGGCCAGCTTCTCGGCCAGGGCGCGGAGGCTCGCCGGGGACGTAGAGGCGGCCAGCTCGGTTTCGAGGACGCGCAGGTCCTCTTCGCCGACCTGGGTCAAGGGTGTTTCAGGGTCCATTTAGAATTTTTTCCCCATCAATATTAACATAATCGCTTTTTGGACATGAAGCCTGTTCTCGGCTTGGTCGAAGACGACCGAGGCGGGGGAGTCGAGGACTTCGGAGGCCACTTCCTCTCCGCGGTGGGCGGGCAGGCAGTGCATGAACAGGGCGCCGGGGGCCGCCTTGGCCATGAGGGCGGCCCTGACCTGGTAGCGGGCGAAGAGCCGGGCCCGTTTCTGCTTCTCCGACTCCTGGCCCATGGAGGCCCAGACGTCGGTGTAGACGGCGTCGGCGCCCGAGACGGCCTCTGCCGGGTCGCGGACGACGTCCAGGATGAAGCCCGTCTCCCGGCCCGCCTCGCGGGCGGCGGAGACGATCGCGGCCGAGGGTTCGTAGCCCTTGGGCGCGGCCACGGCCATCTTCGTCCCCGCCTTGGCCGCGGCGTTGATCAGGCTGTGGCAGACGTTGTTCCCGTCCCCGACGTAGGCCAGCTTGAGCGCGGCCAGGTCGCCCTTCTTTTCCTTCAGGGTCAGGAAGTCGGCCATGGCCTGGCAGGGGTGGAGGAGGTCGGTCAGGGCGTTGATCACCGGGATGCGCACCGCGGCCGCGAGCTCGACGGCGATGGCGTGGGCGAAGGTCCGGATCATGATCCCGTCCGTCCAGCGCTCGAGGTTGCGGCCGATGTCGGCCGGCGTCTCCCTCTTGCCCATCTGGATGTCGTTGGGGCTGAGATAGACGGCTTCGCCGCCGAGCTGGAGCATGCCCACCTCGAACGTCATCCGCGTCCGGAGCGACGGCTTCTCGAAAATCATGGCCAGAATCTTTCCCTCCAGGGCGCGGCGGAAGCGCCGGGGCTTGGCCTTGACCCCGCTCCCCAGCTCGAGGATGCGGTTGAATTCGTAGACGGACAGGTCGCTGACGGCCAGAAAATCCTTGTTCATGACGTTTCCTCCTTCTTGGCCGAACCCCGGATGCGGGTCCCGGAACGGCCGAGCAGGGCGGCCTTGAGATATCCGGCCGAAGTGATGAGCACTTCATCCCCCCCGGCCTCGATGAATTCGATCGCCGCCCGGATCTTGGGCCCCATGGATCCCGGGGGGAACTGGCCCCCCTCGAGGCCCTCCCGGGCCTGGCCGATGTCCATGACGTCCAGCGCCCTCTGGCCCTGCTTGCCGAAATCCCAGAAGACGCGCTCGACGGCGGTCAGGATGACGAACAGGTCGGCCTTGACCTCGCGGGCGAGCAGGCTGGCGGCGTAGTCCTTGTCGATGACCGCCTCGACGCCGACGAACAGGCCGCGGCCGTTGATGACGACCGGGATCCCCCCGCCCCCGGCGGCGATGACCACCCGCCCGGCCAGGACGAGGTCGCGCAGGACCCACTTGGGGACGACGTCGATGGGACGCGGGGAGGGGACGACGCGGCGCCAGCCGCGGCCCGCGTCCTCGACCATCTTCCACTTCTTCTCCCGGGCGAGCTGCTGGGCGCGGAACTTGGAGTAGAAGGGGCCGATGGGCTTGGTGGGGTTGTCGAAGGCCGGGTCGTCGCGGTCGACGACGACCTGGGTGACGACCGTGGCCACCTCCTTGTCGATCGACCGCTTGCGCAGCTCGTTGACCACGGCCCGCTCCAGCATGTAGCCCATGCTGCCCTCGGTCATGGCGTCGCACACGTCCAGGGAGAAGGGCGGGATCTTGGTCACCGACTCCTCCATCTGGATGAGCAGGTTCCCCACCTGGGGCCCGTTGCCGTGGACGATGATGAGCTCGTAGCCCTTGCGCACGACGGAGACCATGAGGCGCGCGGCGGCCTGGGCGTTGCGGAACTGCTCCTCCTGGAGGCCGCGCGCGTTCTCCGGCAGCAGGGCGTTGCCGCCGAAGGCGATGAGGGCGATCTTCCTTCTCATCAGAACGGCTTGAGGACGTCCTTGAGGCCGGGACGGCCGATCTCCTCCAGGTCGTAGCGGACGGGGAGGAGGGGCTTGCGGGACTTGATGAGGCGGTTGAGGTCGATGGGCGTGGCCGAGACGACGAGGTCGCACCTGGCCCGGTCGATCGTCTCGGCCAGCTCCTTGACCTGGCGGGCGCCGTAGCCCATGGCCGGCAGGACCTTGTCCAGGTGGCGGTACTTGTCGAACGTCTTCTTGATGCTGCCCACGGCGAAGGGCCGGGGGTCGACGACGGCCTTGGCCCCGAACTTTTGCGCGGCCACAAATCCCGCGCCGAAGGCCATCTCGCCGTGGGTGACGGTCGGGCCGTCCTCGACGACCAGGACGGCCTTGCCCCGGATCCGCTCGCCGCCCTCGACCGTGATCCGGGATTCGGCCCGGATGACCTTGGCCTTGGGGTTGAGGGCGCGGAGGTTCTCGAGGACCTGCTCGACCTTCTCCTTCGGGGCGGTGTCCATCTTGTTGACGACCACGACCCGGGCCCGGCGGAAGTTCGTCTCGCCGGGGTGGTAGGAGAGCTCGTGGCCGGCGCGGTGCGGGTCGGCGACGACGATTTCCAGGTCGGATTTGTAGAAGGGGAAGTCGTTGTTGCCGCCGTCCCAGAGGATGACGTCGGCTTCTTTCTCGGCCTCCGCCAGGATGGCGCCGTAGTCCACGCCGGCGTAGACGACGATGCCTTCTTTAATGTGTGGCTCGTACTCCTCGCGCTCCTCGATCGTGCACTTGTGGCGGTCGAGGTCCTCGTAGCCGGCGAAGCGCTGGACCTTCTGCGCGGCCAGGTCGCCGTAGGGCATGGGATGGCGGATGACCACCACGCGGCGGCCCTTGTCCTTCAGGATCCGCGCTGTCTTGCGCGTCGTCTGGCTCTTGCCCGCGCCCGTGCGGACGGCGCACACGGAGACGACGGGCTTGGAGGAGGCGATCATCGTCGCCTCCGGGCCCATGAGGCTGAAGTCCGCTCCCGCCGCCAGGACGAGCGAGGCGCGGTTCATGACGACGGCGTGGGGGACGTCGCTGTAGGCGAAGAATACCTCCTCGACCTTGTGTTTTATGATGAGGGCTGCGAGCTCCTCCTCGGGATGGATGGGGATGCCCCGGGGATAGAGACGGCCGGCGAGGGCCGCGGGGTATTTCCGGCCGGCGATGTCCGGGATCTGCGCGGCGGTGAAGGCCACGACATGGTAGGCCTCGTTGTCGCGGAAGGCGACGTTGAAGTTATGGAAGTCCCTCCCCGCCGCTCCCATGATGACCACCTTTTTCATGAATACTTCTCCTCCACCGTTTTTTCATGATTCCAAAGCGCTTAGGGGGGGTGAAATGGCCCCAAAATGAGGGCAAATTATATAGGAAGAAGGGGGAAAATTCAACCCGCCGTCGCTTTGGTTTGCGGTGGCCCCTGGCCGCTTTGGAGTGCGGTCGCATGAGACCGCTTTGGCTTGCGGCGGCACGACGCCGCTCCTAGGAATGCGGCTTATGTGGACAGGCCGGAGGGAAGGGCCTCGGCGCCTCCGCGGTTCTTCACGCCGCGAATCTCCGTGTTTCTCGGGACCGGCCGAGCGATTCGCCCCCTCCGGGGGCTGTGCGCGGCCGGCCGGCGGAAAAGATGCCGGGAATCCCTCGAAACCCGTCGCTTCGCGGCTAAACCGCTCATGGCGCCTCGACCCTTCCTCCCGGCCGGAGGCAGAATCGTACGGTGTTCTTTTTGGACTACGGCGGCACGAGGCCGCTTTGGAGTGCGGTCGCATGAGACCGCTTTGGCTTGCGGCGGCACGACGCCGCATAAGGCTCTTATTCGTCTAAAAGCCGCCCTGGTCCAATATCCGGACTCGGTTATCTGCTATAAACTCTTTCTTTTCTATTTTTTCCTGGCTTTCTTTCCTCGGACTTTACCGGCCTCAGCCTCCCCCCCAACGACTTTCTGACCTTCTGCCACCCCGGCTTCTGCCTTTGGTTTATTCCCCGCCCCATTCCCTTCTCCCTCAGGCCAGGCTGATGATCTCCACTTCCCTCGTCTCCGGATTGAAGATCGCGGCCGTGCTCCGCCCCGACAGCCAGCCGCCCGCCTCCCCCGGGTTGATGACCAGCGTCCCCCCCTCAATCCTGCTGTCGGGCTGGTGCGTGTGACCGTAGATCAGCACCCCGGGGGAGTGCTTTTTCAGAAGCGCGGGTATCTTCTCGTGCCGATGGGTGAGCAGGTATTTTTCCCCATAATAATCAAAGATATGCGGCTCTTCATAGATGCCGCCCAAGGGATTGAAAACCGCCCGCAGCCCGTCCCGCTCCCCGTCGCAGTTGCCGAAAACGGCCCGCACCGGACAGCCCGCTTTTTCGAGCTCCCGCGCCGTGAAGGGAGCGATGACGTCCCCGGCGTGGACGACGAGCTCGCAGCCCGCGTCACGGAACATTTTCGACCGCCCGCCGCAAAGCCTTCAGGTTGTCGTGCGAATCCGCCAGGATGCCGATCATGAGGTGTTCTCTTTATCGGTATTCTACTCAGCCTGTGGCGGCATTTTCAACTTTCCAGGCAGCCGCCATTCGTGGGCCGTCTAGAGCGGCGCGCCCTCTTACCCCATAGCAAAGGGACGATTCCTCAAGAAGGATTTTCTCAAATCTTGTGGCAGCGGGACGCCGTCCTCAGCGCCTCACGACCCGGCCCTCGAAGCGGAAGCTCAGCTCGTGGGCGGTCTCTCGGCTTTCGACCGTCAGCCGGTCGCCCGCAAAGGTCAACCGCAACATGATATGGTCGTTGTTGGCGATGTTGTCGTACTCGGCGGCGAACGTCCGCTCGTCCGCCCACCCGCCGCGCAGCCCCTGGGGGAGGTCATACGGGCCCTTCGAGAAGCGATAAACCCCGTCCAGCCCGACCGGCCAGGATTCCTTACGCCCGCCGTCGTGGGTGATCGTCATCGCGGCTTCCGACGGGCCCGAAAAGACGAGCCCCATCTCCTCGATGTTCAGGGGGTTCGCCTCGAAAACGTAGGTCCGGCCCGAGATCTTCGCGGCGATCGCGGGCAGGGAAGCGACCGGCTTGGCCGCGGGCGGGTGGCGGACGGCGGCTAGGGCGGCGTTGAGCCGGGCGACGCCGGCCGGGTTGGCCGGCAGCGGCGCGGTCAGGCCGGTGAACGCTTGCTCGAAGAACGGCTCGATGTCGTCGATGTCGACCCCTCCCCCGGTCATGACCAGCATGGCGTTGATTGACGGCCAGACCTGGATGCGCTGTCCGCCCCGGCCGATGGCGGCATAGGCGCCGTCCGGATCGGTGATCCACCAGCCGTAGCCGTAGTCGTCGTTCCGGCCCGTCTTGACCTGTCTCTTGACGGACGCCTCGACCCATTCCGCGGAGACGACCTGCTTGTCCTCCCACCGGCCCTTGTTGAGCCAGAGGAGGCCGATCCTGGCCATGTCGCGCGGATGGAGTTTGATATCGCCCCAGCCGTGGTTGACGCCCTGGGGGTCGGCGGGCCAGATGACGTCCCGAATGCCCAGGGGTTCGAAGAGATGCCGCCGGGCGAACTCCAGGGACGTCATGCCCGTCGCCCTCTGGAGGATGGCCGACAGCAGGTGCATGCCCGGGCTGCAGTAGACGAACCGCGCCCCCGGCTCGAAGATCATCCTGCGGTCGAGGATGAACCGGACGAAATCTTCCGTCCGCTCCATCTCGTGCAGGGTCTGCTCGTCGTTGGCCGCCGTGCAATCGAGCCCGGACGCCATGCCGGCCAGGTGGCGGACGGTGATGCGCTCCTTGGCCGCATCGCGGTTGGCGATTTTTCTCTCCGGAAAGAAAGACAACGCCGGGTCATCGAGCCGGAAGCGGCCCTGGTCCGCGGCGATGCCGATCAGGGTGGTCATGACGCTCTTCGATACCGAGGCCACGTCGTGAACGGCCTTGCCGTCGTAGGGATAGAAGGAGGCGTCGAGCAGCGCGTATCCGTTGCGGATGAGCATCAGGCTG
>VGJG01000025.1 GCA_016867615.1 Candidatus Aminicenantota bacterium
CGCCCCGCCTTCCCGACGAAAGGCCGGCCCTGGACGTCCTCGTCCGCTCCGGGCGCTTCACCGACGAACATCAGCCTGGCGGACGGATTTCCCTCGCCGGGGACGGTTCGGGTGCGCAGCCCGGCAAGGGGGCACTTCCGGCAGGCCGCGACCTCGACCCCGACGGCTTCCAGGGCGTCCCTCTTGTCCGCGGCGGACAACTCGGTTCCGCCCGCCGTCGGCCCCGCCGCACGCGGAACGGACCCCGTCCGGACGAGAAAGTCCGCCCCGAGCTCATCGAAAAAACGGATCGCCTCCCGCACCGATTCGAACGGGATCTTACCGTCTTCGCTCAAGAAGAACCTCCACCCGGTCGAGCACGATCCGGCTCAGCTCAGTCTTGGGGGCGCGGCCGGTCGGCGTCGCGGTCCCCGAGGGTTCGACCAGCAAGAGCTCGTTGTCTTCGGATTCGAAGCCCAGTCCCTTCCGGGAGACGTCGTTGGCCGCCAGGAGGTCACAGTTCTTTTCACGGAGCTTGCGCCGGGCGCCTTCCTCGACGTCGCCCGTCTCGGCGGCGAAACCGACGAGCACCTGCCGGGTTTTCAACCGGCCGAGCTCGGCCAGGATGTCGGCGTTGCGGACCAGGCGCCAGGTCTCCGGCAGGTCTTCCTTGCGGGCTTTCTCGCTCCTCGTTTGCGAGAACCGGAAATCCGACACGGCGGCGGCCATGAGGACGGCGTCCGCCTCCCCGAAGCGGGCCAGGACTTCCGAGCGCATCTCCTCCGCGGATTCGACCCGGACGGTCTCGGCCCCGGCCGGGGGGACGAGGGACACCGGCCCGGTGATGAGGATCGTTCGGGCGCCGCGGCGGAGGGCTTCCGCGGCCAGGGCGTAGCCCATCCTGCCCGAGGAGGGGTTGGAGAGAAAACGCACCGGGTCGAGCCTCTCCCGGGTCGGACCGGCCGTGACCAGGACCGTTTTTTTGGCCAGGGTCCGACCGGCCTCGAGCCGTCTCAGTCCGGCTTGAACGACCGCCTCGACCGGAGCCAGGCGGCCCCAGCCTTCATCCCCGCAGGCCAGGTACCCGCTCCCGGGCTCGATGAATTCCGCTCCCCGGGCCTTGAGACGCTTGATGTTCTCCTGCGTCTGGGGATGGAGATACATGGCCTCGTTCATGGCCGGAGCGATGAGCACGGGGCAGGTGACGGCCAGATGGAGGGTGGAGAGAAAATCGTCCGCCAGTCCCGAGGCGAATTTGGCGATGATATTGGCCGTGGCCGGCGCCACGACCAGGAGCGCCGCTTCCTGAGCCAGACGGACATGCCCGATCCGCCGCGCCTCCTCATCGTCGAAGGGGTCCACGGCCGCCCTCCTTCCCGAGAGCGCGCTGAAGAGCCGCGGAGAAACGAGCTTGGCGGCGTTGGGGGTCATGACCACTTGAACCTCGAAGCCCGCTTTCTGGAACCCCCTCAGGATCTCGCAGGCCTTATAGATGCCCACCGAGGAGCTCACGCCCAGGACGACCAGCCGACCGGGCCCGGTCATGAGTCCGCCTCCAGGCGGTAGCTGCTGAGGATGGAGGACATCTCCTCCAGGCGGTTCTCCCTGCGGCACTTGCCGCTGACGATGATCGACCTCAGCTCCTGGACGGCCCTCTCCAGAAAATCGTTGATCACGATGTAGTCGAACTCCTCGAAGGACTCGACCTCTTTCCTGGCCGCGGCCAGCCGCTCCCGTATGGACTCGGGGCTGTTCGACCCGCGAAGCTCCAGGCGCCGCTTCAATTCCTTCGGATGAGAGGGGGCGACGAAGACGAACACCGCCCGGGGATACCGGGCCCTGACCTGGCGCGCCCCCTGGACGTCGATGTCCAGAAGCAGGTCTCCCCCTTCGAGCTTGCTCTCGACTTCCTGCCGGGTCGTCCCGTAAAGACGACCGTGCACCAAAGCCCACTCGAGGAAGGCGCCCTCCCGGACCAGGCTCTGGAATTCCTCCTCGGAGACGAAGTAGTAGTCCTTGCCCTGAAGCTCCATGCTCCTCTTGGCCCGGGTGGTGTGGGACACGGAGAAACGGACGCCGGGCTTCATCTCGTTCACCAGGCGGCGGATGAGCGTCGACTTTCCGCAGCCGGAAGGTCCGGATACGACGTACAGCATCTTATCCCCCCTGCCTATTCCAAATTCTGGACCTGCTGGCGGATGCTCTCCACCTCTCCCTTGACGGCCAGGCTGTCCCGGATCAGCGACAGGTCCTGGGACTTGGAGTTGATGGTGTTCACCTCGCGGAGCAGCTCTTGGGACAGAAAATCGAGCATCCGGCCCCGGGGTTCACCCCGGCCGGGGGCGAGGCAGGCGTCCAAGGCCTGGAGATGGCTCTTCAGCCTGGCGATTTCCTCGGTGATATCCTGACGCTGGGCCTGAAGCGCGGCTTCCTGAGCCATCCTCTCCTCGGACAGAACATCCCTCCCTCCCAGTTCCCTGAATTTCCGCCGGATCTTCAGGGGCAGGAGGCGGTTCAGGGAGTGAAACCTCGACTCCATCCGGAGACAGACGCGGCTGATGGCCCGGGCGTGGCCCCGCAGCTGGCGGACGATGCCCCGGCCCTCGCGCCTTCGGGCGCGAACCAGGTCCTCCAGAGTGCGTTCGAAACAGCGGACCAGAAAAGCCGCCTCCGACCGGCGCAGGCCCTTCGGCCTCATCTCCGCCAGATAGGGGATGCGGAACACGTTGTCCACGGCGAACCGGACTTCTGCCCGGGCCCCGGCGGAGGCTTTTTCCAGCGCCCGGATGAGCCTGGCCAGAAGGGGCTCGTTGATGAAGATGTCCCAGCCGGCCGGGTCGAGTCGCGTGATCTCCAGGGAGGCTTCGATTCGGCCGCGCCGAATCTTCCTCTGACAAGCGGTCTTGACCCGATTTTCCAACACGCCGAGCGGGGCGCCCTTGTAGGACCAGTCCAGAAACCTGTGGTTCAGGCTCTTGAGACTGACCTTGACCCGCATGACGGGCGAGGAGAATGTCCTTTCGGCGAATCCCGTCATGCTCTGGATCATCGGACCCTTTCACCCTCCTCCGGGAACTGGAGATCGTAGAGCCGCATGTAGATGCCGTTCAGCCGGCAGAGCTCCTCATGGGTTCCCGCCTCGCACAGGCGCCCATGGTCGATGACGAAGATCCTGTCGGCGCCCCGGATGGTGGACAGCCGGTGGGCGATGATGAGCGTCGTCCGGTTCTTCTTGATCCGGGCCAGAGCTTCTTGAATGAGGCGCTCCGATTCCGAATCCAGGGCCGAGGTGGCCTCGTCCAGGATGAGAATGGGCGGGTCTTTGAGCAGGGCCCGGGCGATGGCCAGCCTCTGGCGTTGTCCGCTCGACAGGAGCCCGCCCCGCTCGCCGATCTGGGTCTCGTAGCCCTCGGGAAGCTCCATGATGAAATCATGGGCGCGGGCCGCCCGGGCGGCCCGGATGACGTCCTCGGAGGAAATGTCCTTCAGCCCGTAAGCGATGTTGTTGCGAACGGTATCGTTGAACAGAATGATGTCCTGGGTCACGAGGCCGATCTGGGCCCGGAGGGATTCCAGGGTCACTTCCCGGATGTCGATGCCGTCGATGGTGATCCGGCCCGAGGAGGGCTCATAGAACCTGGTCAGAAGGCTGATGATCGTCGTCTTGCCGCCGCCGCTCAAGCCGACAAAGGCGGCCGTCGTGCAGGCCGGCGCCTCGAAGCTGACCTCCTGCAGGGCGGGTCGCGATTCGTTGTAGGCGAAGGACACGGAGTCGAATTTCACCGCTCCGCGGACGCGCGGCAGCGGATAGGCGTCGGGGGCTTCCTGGATCTCGGGCACGGCCTGCTGAACCTCGCGGATGCGCTCGTGGCAGGCCACGGCCTGCTGGATGGAGTTGTTGGCCTTGCTCAAGCGCTTGATGGGCATGTACATCATGAAGACGGCCATGACAAAAGCCCCGAAATCGCCGGGGCTGATGACCCCCTCGCCGATGCGGCGCGAGCCGACGTAGAGGATGAACGCCCCCACGACCCCGCCCAGGAATTCCATGAAAGGCGACGACAGGCTCGAGACCCAGGCCAGCTTCAGGCTGGTCTGGAAGTAGCGCCGCGTGGCTTCCATGAATTTCCCGAGCTCGAACTTCTCCATGGTGAAGGCCTTGACCACCTTATGGCCGCTGATCGTCTCGTGGAGGAGGTTGTAGATGCGGGCCATCTCCCTCTGATTTTTCAGGCCCTTCCTCTTCAGGATGCGGCTGAAGGCCGCCAGGGGAACGGCCGCCAGGGGGGTGACCACAAAGGACACGAGGGCCAGATGCCAGTCGATGATGAAGATGCCCACCAGCAGGGCCAGCAGGGTGAACAGCTCCTCGATGAAATCCCCCAGGCTGCCCGAAAGGGACTGCTGGATCTTGTCCACGTCGTTGGTTAAGCGGGACATGAGGTCGCCGGTGGGGACGCGGTCGAAGTAGGCCGGAGACTGGTAGAGGATATGGACGTAGAGGTCGTCGCGCATCCTCTTGACCACCCGGTGGCCGACGCTCTTCATGAGATACGAGGACAGGAAGGTGAACAGCCCCTTGCCCAGGATGACGGCCACGACGATGAGCGGAATGGCGACGACGATCTTCTCCTTGGAGATGCCGAGGGTCTGGAAGACGAAGTCCATGAAGCGCATTTTGTCCGGGACCCCGGAGACGGGCGAGCGGACGAACATCTCGTCGATGATGGGCTGGACGAGGTTGACGAAGACATAGGTGAAGCCGGCGACGAAGAAGGTGCAGAGAAAGGAAAGGGCCATCCGTTTCCTTTCCTGGAGGGCGAGCTTCAGGAGCTGGATGATCTGTTTCATGGCGCGACCGGAGGGTCGAGCAGCCCCCGGGCCACCTCGAGGGCGTTCAGAGCCGAGCCGCGGGTCAGGTTGTCCGCCACCGACCAGACCCAGAAACTCCCGGGGAACCGGTCTTCTCTCTTCACTTGTCCGACGAACACGCCGTCCTGGCCGGTGACGGAAATGCAGGACACCGAGCAAAAGTCGTCCGAGGCGCTGTCCTTGAGAAGGGGGCTTTCCTTGAGGGCATCCTTGACCTCCTGAAGTCCGGCTTCGGAGCGGAGCTCCAGGTAGCACATCAGGGCGTAGGTATGGAACAAGGAGGCCTGGACCACCGACAGGCTCAGCGGAAAATCCGGACGGTCCAGGACGCGGGCCAGCTCGGAAACGACCCGACGCTCCTCCGGAGAAAAGCCGTTCCGGTCCGGCTGACTGGTATGGGACAGAAGGTTGAAGGCCGATTGCTGCTTGAAGACGCTCATCGGCAGGGACGTCCCCGACAGCAGCGACAAGCTCTGGCCGGCCAGCTCATCGATCCCGGACTCGTCGAAGGCCGAGGCGGGCTGGAGGACGAAGGCCACCGCCTTCTCCAGCCCGAAGCGCCGCTCCAGGGGGGTCAGGAGGTGGGCCAGGATGATGACCAGGGGATGGGGGTTGGAGACGACGGCCGGCCGTTTATCGAGCCGCCGGTCGTTGATCCCGGAGACGACCAGCGGGATGTCCGTCCTCCCGGCGAAGGATTCGTTGAGGTCCACGGCCAGGAACCCCAGCTCCGCGGCCAGGGGGGCGAAGGTCATGTTCGTCTCCCGGTCGGCGGAGAAAAAAACAAGGTCCCGGCCTTCCAGGGCTTCGCGGGTCAGGCGCCGGACGACCTTGGCCTCGTCCCGGAATTGGGACAAGCGGCTGAAGTCCTCCTCGATATCGGGGTCAAAAAGCTCGACGCTGCGCAGGGGCCAATCGCTTTCCTCGAGCACGCGCTTGATCTCCCGTCCTCGCAGCGAGGTCGTGCCCACCAGGGCGACCTTGGGTCCGGGCTTGGCGGCCATCTCTCGAATACGGCGTTCAGAGGGACTTCCGGAAGTCGGCCATGATTTTGTACATCCTGTCCTTGAGCGCCAGCTTCCGCTTTTTCAGTTCGGATTCCTCTATTTTCTCCTCATCGGAAAGACGGCTCTTGCTCCTCAGGGAGGACAGGAGCTCCTCGTACCGGCGGTGCTCGTCATGGATGCGTTTGAATTCGCCGTTCTCGAGAAGCAGACGCTCCCTGATCTCGTTTTCGTCCATAGCATTCGCTCCGGTGGAAGAATAGCACAACGGGGGGGTCAATTCAATTTGAGCGGGTCAGGAAATGGACCGTCAGCCTCTCGGCCAGGGCCCCCCAGGTGAATTCCTGTATTTTCCGGTATCCCGCCTCGGCCAGGCGCCGGCGGAGGCCGGGGTCCCTGACCAGCCGTTCGACGCGGCGCCTGAGCAGACAGGGCAGGGGGAGCGGGGCCACGAGGGCCGTTTTTTCGTCATGGGCGAAATCTTCCGTTCCGCTCGGGGTGCAGACCACGGCCAACCGGCAGGCCATGGCCTCGGCGGTCGTGTTCGACCAACCGGCCCTCCTTTCCGCGCTTAAAAAAATGTCCCCTTGAGAGTACAGCCAGGACATGCGTTCCTGGGGAAGGCTCAGATGAAACTCGTGGGCTATGCTTGTTCTGAGCATAGTCCTCGGGTCGCGGCGCTCCATGCCTACCGGCGTGTCGAACAAAATCAGCTTCAGGCCCGGATAGCGGCGGCTCAATCCCTCCAAAACTTTGACCGCCCGCCGGACTCCCTTGCGCTTCTTATAGATCCTTCCATAGGCCACGACTCGTATTTCACCCTCCGCTCTGGTTCCGTCGAGCGTCAGAGGGTGGAAAATATCCGGATTGACCCCGCCCGCCGCCTTGAAGCACTCGATCCCGTACTTGCGCCGGAGCCTCCGGCAGAGCCCCTGGGAATTGGCCAGGAAAAGCCAGGGACCCCGCGCCGCCCGTCTCTCGAGCTTATGGCCCGAGAGGACGAAATAGAAGTATTTGACATTGGCCCGCAGAGCGTGGAATGCGTCCAGCAGGGAGTATTCGCTGCACAGGCCGACATCGAATCGATCGGCCGCGAGAGCGTCGAGCGGCCGTGTCTCTCCCCGGAATGGCAGCCAGTCCGGCGCCCGGCCGGAGGGATGGAAGAGGACGAACTCATGGCCGATGCGGCGGAATTCATTGCCCAATTCGAGGTAGCGGCGCACGCCGCCGAAGACCTCGACATGGGGCAGCAGGGCGGCGATCTTCATGCGGCGCTATTCTAGCACAATCCCGCAGGACTCCCCGATTCCACCGCCCGGGACTTCAGACAGCGGCCTCTATATTCCAGCCCCCGTTGCGTGCTAGAATATCTCGCCGGGGGAACGCATGGACAAGCAAGGCATCGGCCGGGCGATACGCAAGAAGCGCCTCCAGAAGGGGTTCACTCAGAGACAAGTGGCCGCGGCCTGCGGCGTCAAGCCCTCCTATATCGCCCGCATTGAAAACGGGCGGGCGAATTTTACGATTGAAAAATTGCTGAGGGTCGCCGCTTTCTTGCAGGTCCCGCCCTACGGCCTGTTCGACACCCGGCCGCTGGTCCCTTTCCGGCAAAAACCGCCCCGGCTCGTTTTCGACTCGTCCGAGGCCAAGTTCACGGCCGTCAAGCTCTTCGCCGATGCCCGCGTCCTGGCGCCGGGATACGAGATCAGCGAGCTCATCCCCCTGGATTTTTTCCCCGTCCTCAAGGACCTGCTGCCGCCGCCGTCCAGGTCGGACAAGGACCGCGTGGTCGCCGTTCTGGCCGCGGACGACAGCATGGCCCCGGTCATCAAGCGGGGATCGGTCATCGGGCTCGACCGCCAGGACACCGAGCCCCGGGTCGGTGAGATCTACGCCTTCCTGCTCAGGGAGGTCCAAAACGCCGTGACGTTCAAAAGGCTGACCAAGATCGACCGTCATCATTTGATCATCGACGGAGACAACCCGGATCCCGCGCTCCGCAAGTCCGGGGAGCTCAAGGAATACCCCCTCCTCCTGAGCCTCAAAAAGAGCGAGCAGGCGGACCCGGCGCTCATCCGCGGCCGCGTCCTGTGGGTTTTGAACCGCCTGGCCTGAGGGAGCCCCAGGGCTCGGGGATCCTTTTTCCCCCGGCCGCTTGACGAAACAGCTTTGGCCGTATATCCTAGGAAAACCGAGGATCGGACATTTCCAGCCTGAAAGGAGAAAAAGTCATGAGCGGCAACATCAACAAGATCGGTGGCGCCATCCAGGCCCTGTTCGGCGCGGCCGGGCAGTTCGTGCCCGGCGCAGGAGAGGTGTTGACCACCACCTCGACGGACGGCAATATTTTCAACATGGTTTCGGGCGTTCTGCTCGGCGCCGTCGGTCTTCAGAAATCCCAGAAGACGGCCAAGGTCGTCGGGCCCGTGGTGGGCATCGTCAACGCCGCCGCCGGCGTCCTCGGCCTGACCGGGAACAGCGGCCTCATCCCCGGCTTCCAGCTGAATTCGGGGACGCCCCAGGTGGCCGTCAATTTCATCATCGCCGCCATCGGGATCCTCGGCCCTTTTCTGAAAAAGAAAAAATAGCCTCCCTTCCCGGACACGGCTCGGCCCGGCGGGCGCGGGAGGGCGGATTCTTGACTTTGAGAGGCTGAAAAAATATACTGACCGCGTCCTCTGGCCAGGTAGCTCAGTCGGTAGAGCGAGAGACTGAAAATCTCTGCGTCGGCGGTTCAATTCCGTCCCTGGCCACTCCCCTCCTGTTTTTTTATCCTGTCCGCCTCTTCCATCAACAGGGCCCGGAAACGCCCCCGAAATTCCGGACGCTTCAGGGCGAGGTGGACCGTGGCCTCGAGATAGCCGAACTTGTCGCCGCAATCGAACCGCTGGCCGTCGAACAGGAGGCCGTAGACCGGCCGGCTCCGGAGATGAAGCCGGATGGCGTCCGTGATCTGGACCTCGCCCCGGCCGTCCGGGGGCGTTCGGCGGATGGCGTCGAATATCTCCGGGGTGAACACGTAGCGCCCCAGGATGCCCAAGTCCGAGAACGCCCGCTCCGGTCCCGGTTTTTCGGCCATGTCCAGGATTTCGAAGAGCCGGTCGGAGAGGGGCCGGGGCTTCACGATGCCGTATTTTTTCGTCCCCTCCCTGTCCACCCGGCCCAGGACGATGACCGTGGCCTTCTTCTCGAGAAAGACCTCGACGAGCTGCCGCGTGCAGGGGGGGTCGCAGTCATAGATGTCGTCCGGGGTGAGGGCGGCGAAGGGCTCACCGGCGACGAACGTCTCGCCCATGAGGATGGCGTGCCCCAGGCCGAGGGCCTGAGGCTGGCGGATGGCCGTGATCTCGGCCAGTCCCTGAACGCGCCTCACTTCTTCCAGAAGCTCATGCCGCCCCTTCTCCTCGAGGAGAGTCTCGAGCTCCGGGCAACGGTCGAAGTGGTCCTCCAGCACGGCCTTGCCCCGGGCGGTGATGAGCCCGATCCTGTCCAGCCCCGACCCGGCCGCCTCCTCGACGCAATACTGGATGAGAGGCTTGTCGATGACATTCAGCATCTCCTTGGGCAGGACCTTGCTGGCCGGCAGGAAACGCGTACCGAAACCGGCGGCGGGGATGACGGCTTTGCGGATGCTCATGGGGGGTCCTCCCGGCCGCGGCGCTCAGCCTTTCACGGCCTCTTCCCTTTTACCAGAAAACCGGGGAAAAAAACAGGCTCGTTCCTCCTTCCCCCCCCCCGAAAGGGTCCCCGGTTCGGCCGGCCGGGATCAGAACCTGTAGCTGGCCGAGATGTTCGGGACGAAAACCTTCAGGCCGTATGTTCCGGGTTGGGCGTCCGCGTATTCGGGGTCTGTGACCGCATCCGAGTAGAGGATGTTCCTCTCCTCACCCAGGAGACACTCGAAGCCCAGGTCGATGTCCAGCCCCCCGAAGCGGGCGCCCAGGCCGAAACTGAGCCCGTCGGAGTCATGAATGGGCAGCAGGATGTTCATCGTCCGGTCGCGGCCGGGAGACGGATCCTTATAGTATCCGGCGCGCAGGACGAGGAGCGGCGTCAGTCTGACCTCGAGACCGAAACGAACCTGCAGCGTGCTCTGCCAGCGCAGGGGCAGGAGGGCATCCGCCTCCCGGCTGGAGAAAGACTTCCAGAGGAGGTCTGAATATTCCAGGGCGATCTTGTTCATGACCGACCACTTGGTCCATTGAAGGTCGCCGGTGACGGTCAGGCCGGGCAGGGGCTTCACCGCCAGCCCGGCTCCCAGCCACAACGGCCAAAGGATCGTCATCCCGGACTCCGAGCTGCCCGGAAGCCCGAGAGCGGGCAAGCGGGCTATCGACGTCCGGCCCTTGAAGACGACCCGCGAGGCCGTGCGCAGCGCGGCGCCGACGCTGATCCTGTCCCCGGGCTCGACCAGCACGCCGAACGTCGCCCCGACGCCCCAGCCGGACAGGCTCGTCTCGAACTGGCCCAGGTCCAGGCTTCCCGCCGGCGTGTCGACCGCGCCCGCCCAGCGCTTGAGGTCGAAGACCGCGCAATTGATGTTCCATGCCGCTCCCACGGAGAAAACATCCCCTATTGTATAGGCCAAACCCGGAGCGAAGGTCACCATCGCCACCCGGCTCATCAATTCGTAGGAGCGCCGAAAGGGATGAGCCGACGGGGCGAAGTCTTTTCCGTCCCAGGAGGCGCCCTGAACGGACGGAGCGTAAACCCCGAAGCCGGCCACGATGTGTTCCCCCAGGGGCTGGAAGGCGGCGGCCAGGCCGCTGAAATAGTGCCTGGTCCGGGACGCTGCTTCGAGGAACACGGGGCCGTATTCCGACGGGATCTCCAGGGAATAGGTCCTCCGGGGGATGATGTCCGCTCCATAGAGACCCAGGGTTCGCGTCCTGAAACGGGACAAGCCGGCCGGGTTCCAGTAGAGGGCGCTGATATCGTCGGCCAGGCCGACGAAGGCTCCTCCCATGGCCACAGCCCGGGAGCCGAGCCCGTTGAGGTTGAGCCCGTTGGCCGAAGCGATCGAGGGAAAAAACGCCAGACAAAAGAGGACGGTCGAGGCTTTTCTCATCTT
>VGJG01000026.1 GCA_016867615.1 Candidatus Aminicenantota bacterium
CTTTTCCAGAAGGCTCAGGTGGGTGCTGAGGTTTCCGTCCGTCAGCCCGAGCCTGTCCTTGAGGTGGTTGAATTCCGCCTCCTCGAGGACCATGAGGATGGACATGATGCCCAGCCGGGCCTTCTGGCTGAGGACCTTGTCGAGCTGGGTCGAGAGATGCTCGTCCATCCGTCACCCCTTGCGATTGAGGACCAGTCCGGTGGCGATCAAGCCCAGGCCGAAGAGCAGAGTCAGGATCAGACCGGCGTGATCCATAAACAGAACCGTCGTGACGAATGTGCCGGCGAATCCCAGGATGCCCATGGGCAGAAGGCTTTTATGGATCATCAGGCCGACCATGAGGTAGCCGGTGGAGACGACCAGCAGGATGAAGGGGAGGCCATATTTTGACGGCAGGTCGGGCAGAAGCCCGCACAGGGCGACGAGGGCGGCCATGAGGAGGACGAGGGGCACCCAGAACAGAATGAACCAGCCGGTCATGGTCCCCTTCACCTTGGAGGACCGGGTGGCGGTTTTTCTGCGGATGACTATGACTGAGGCCGCGAAGGCGACGACCGACAGGAACGGCCACCACAGGCCGGATGCGAGGTAGGCTCCCGCCCCATGGAAGAGGCGGGACCCGGCATAGCCGAGGAAGGTGAACAAGCCCCAGATGATGCAAATCCAGCCGCTTCCGGAACGGGTCATGTCTTTATGGCTCCGTTCGACGAGACTCTTGATGAGAGCGATGCTCTCCAGGGCTTCCTGCTTTTCCGAATCCGTCATGATGACCTCCTGGAACAAAGTACTTTGATATACAAAGTAACAATAATGCGGAGAGCCCGTCTTGTCAAGCGGAATCTTTTCGAGACAACGCCTTTTCCCATGTCGATTTCAATCCCCGCAGCGATCTCGGGCGGGAGAGTCGCTGCGAATATCCGGTCGATAAAAATCGGGGGAGTGATTGTATCTTCAGCGCGAGCGCTGATATAATCTTCCTCAAGAACCATCCATGAGCGCTGATCGGACGGACATCTCGATCGTCCTGTGCGGAGAAGCGGGCCAGGGCATCCAGACCGTGGAGAACGTCCTCGTCCGCCTGCTGAAAAGATCGGGCTTTCATGTCTTCGCCACGAAGGAATACATGTCCCGGATCCGGGGAGGCGTCAATTCAACGGTTATACGCGCCGGAGGGGAGCGGGTGAGGGCTTACAGCGAACGCATCGACCTGCTGCTGCCCCTCGGCCGGGGCGGCCTCCGTCACCTCGCTCGAAGGATCTCCGCCGAGACCGTCCTGGCGGGCGAGCCGGAGCATCTCGAGGGAGATGTCCCCGGAGCAAGGCTCGAGGTCCCGCTGAAGCGGCTGGCGGCCGAAGCGGGTTCCAAGGCGCCCGTCAACATGGCGGCCCTGGGCGTCGCGGCCGGGTTGTTGGCGCTCGAAGGCGAAGTCGTCGCCCGGGTCATCCGTGAAACCTTCAGCGGAAAGGATCAAGCCCAGGTGGAGGCCAATGTCGTCGCGGCCGCGAAAGGCGCGGAGGCGGGCAGGAATCTTGTCCGCGGGGGCTTTTTCCGCCCGCCCCCATTCCGGGCGGTGAACGACGTCTCGGAGGAGATCGTCCTTTCCGGCGCCGAGGCGGTCGGCCTGGGGGCGCTGGCCGGGGGTTGCGATTTCCTTTCGTCCTATCCCATGTCGCCCTCCACGGGCGTCATGACCTTTCTCGCCGGCCGGGCGAAGGATTTCGGCGTCGTCGTGGAGCAGGCCGAGGATGAGATCAGCGCCGTCAACATGGCGCTGGGAGCGTGGTACGCGGGCGGCCGGGCCATGGTGACCACTTCGGGCGGGGGCTTCGCCCTGATGGTCGAGGGATTGAGCCTGGCGGGCATGCTGGAATCGCCCCTGGTGATCCACGTCGGCCAGCGGCCCGGGCCGGCCACGGGCCTGCCCACGAGGACCGAACAGGCGGACCTGGAATTCGTCCTCAGAGCCGGACACGGCGAGTTTCCGAGGGTCATCCTCGCCCCGGGGACCTTGGAGGAAGGATTCGACCTCACCCGGCGGGCGTTCGATACCGCCGACCGATATCAAATCCCCGTGTTCATCCTCTCCGACCAGTATTTCATGGATTCGCTCTACAACCTCCCTCCGTTCGACGTCGCGGGGGGGCCGCCCGAACGGCGCTTCGTCCGGACGGCGAAAGACTACAGGAGATACGCGCTCACTCCCGACGGCGTTTCGCCGCGCGGAATCCCGGGGTTCGGGGAGGGGCTCGTTTCGGTCGACAGCGACGAGCACGACGAGGAGGGGCACATAACCGAGGACCTGAAGCTGAGGAAGGTCATGGTCGAGAAACGGCTGCGCAAGGGCGCGGCGGCCGCGGGCGCGGCCGTCGCCCCCCGATGGACGGGGCCCGCCGAGGCGAAGGACGTGGTCGTGAGCTGGGGGTCGACCGGGCCCATCATCGAAGAGGCCCTGGGCGTCCTCGGACGCCGGGACGCGGCGCATCTGCATTTCGCCCAGGTCCATCCCCTCCACGCGGACGCCGGCGCGCTCCTCCGCCGCGCGCGGCGCCGCGTCTGCGTTGAGGGCAACGCCACGGGCCAGTTCCGGAGGCTGCTGGAGGCCGCATCGGGAGTCTCCATCGAGCACGGCATCCTGAAATACGACGGGCTTCCTTTTTCCGTGGAGGAAGTTGCGGAAGGGCTGGGCGGCCTCCTGGACGGGGGGGGATAGAACATGGACCCGAGCCGCTACGACATCGAGGGCCTGGACATCGCCTGGTGCCCCGGCTGCGGCAATTTCAGCATCCTGCGGGCGCTCAAGCTGGCCCTCTCCCGGCTCGACATCCTCCCGCGGGACCTGGTCATCGTTTCGGGAATCGGCCAGGCGGCGAAAACTCCCCATTATCTCCGGACGCATGTCTTCAACGGGCTGCACGGCAGGGCCCTGCCCCCGGCCACGGCCATCAAGACCGTCAACCCCGGCCTGACCGTCATCGTCGAGAGCGGCGACGGCGACATGTACGGCGAGGGAGGAAATCATCTTCTTCACGCCATCCGGCGCAACCCCGACATCACCTGCCTCGTTCACGACAACATGGTGTACGGCCTGACCAAGGGGCAGGCCTCGCCGACGAGCCGTCCGGGGTTCAAGACTCCCGTCCAGGTGGGAGGGGTGTTCGAGGAGCCGTTCAACCCCGTCGCCCTGGCCGTGGCCATGGGGGCTTCCTTCGTCGCGCGGGCCCTGGCCACGGACATCGAGCGCACGGCGGACGTCATCGTCCGGGCCGTGCGCCACAGGGGGTTCAGCCTGGTCGATATCCTCCAGCCCTGCGTGTCCTTCAACAAGCTCAACACTCTCGATTGGTTCAGGGAGCACACGCGCGAGCTGCCCGGGGGATACGACCCGGGCGACAGGATGGCGGCCATGAGGACGGCGCTCGAGGAGGACCTGGCCCTGGGCGTGATCTTCCAGCGCGAGGGCCGGCCGGCATTCGAGGAACAGACCGGAATCTACGGCCTGGACCCGACACCCCTTCCGTTCCGTGCGGAAGACAGGGGACCGGGGCTGACGGCCGTCATGCGGAATAAACGCTGAAGGAGGTGACGCCATGTCGTCCGGGGAACTCTTAAAGATCGGGGACATCGCTCCGGATTTTGCGCTGAAAGACCAGGGCAAGCACGAAGTGAAGCTGTCCGAGCTCAGGGGACGGCGCGTGCTCCTGTCCTGGCATCCGCTGGCCTGGACCAAGGTCTGCGCCGAGCAGATGAAATCTCTGGAGCAGCATTACGACGAATTCGAAAAGCTCAACGTCCTGCCCCTGGGACTGAGCGTCGATACCGTGCCCTGCAAGGCCGCCTGGGCCAAGGACCTTGGGATCAGCCGCTTGCGTCTCCTCTCGGACTTCTGGCCCCACGGCCTCGTCGCCCAGTCCTATGACCTCTTCCGGGCCAAGGAGGGATTCTCCGAGCGGGCCAACGTCATCGTCGACGATAAGGGGCAGGTGGTGTTCATCAGGATCTATGACATTCCTCAGCTCCCGGACGTTGAAGAGCTCCTCGCCTTCCTCCGGAAGTGAACGCCCCGCCATGGACGTCACCAAGGCCGTCCATGAACGCCGCGCCTTCCGCTCCCTGCTCCCCGCGGACATTACCGGGGATCTCGTCCGGGACCTGGCCCGGCACGCCCAACTCGCGCCCTCCTGCTTCAACAACCAGCCGGTCCGCTTCGTGTTTGTCGGGGACCCCGCGGCGCTCGAAGCCCTGCGCCCGGCCCTGAGCGAGGGGAACCGCTGGGCGCACGACGCTTCCCTGGTCGTCGCCGTCTTCAGCCGGAAGGAGGACGGCTGCGTCATCAGGGACCGCGAATACCACCAGTTCGACTGCGGACTGGCCGCCGCCTTCCTCATCCTGCGGGCCACGGAGCTCGGACTCGTGGCGCACCCGATCGCCGGCTTCAGCCCGAAGAAAGTCCGGGAGGCGCTGGGCATCCCCGATGAATACCAGGTCATCACCCTGATCGTCTGCGGCCGCCGCAACCCGGAGCCGAACCCCGTTCTTTCGGAGAAACAGAAGTCCTGGGAGCTCGAGCGCCCGGAGCGCCTCCCCCTGGAAAGAATCGCATTTCTCGACCGTTACCGGAAGACGGAATGAGCGGGAGCGCGGCGGCCGCCGGCGGGCGTGCTGTTGAAAACCGCCCCGGGTCTAAGGCGCAACAGAGGCTGCTCCGTGCCGTGTATCGGCCGGTATATCCGGCCCCGACGATTGATGGAAACGGGGTTCCCGTCTCCAGGCCCGGAGATCTGGGCCAGCCGGCGTTCTCATTTCCGGGCGAACGGGCAGCGGTGGGTTTGGCTCAGATCAGGATTTCCCTGGGGATAGGCCTCAGGTTGAAGTTCGAGGCCATGCTGCGGCAGTAGGCGCCCGCGCCCAGGACGGCCAGGATGTCCCCGGTCCGCGGCGGGGCCATGAGGACGTTCTTGCCGAAGACGTCTCCCGTCTCGCACAGGTTTCCGGCCACCGTCACCCGCACCCGGGGACCGTCTTCCAGCCTGTCGCAGTTGAGGACGGCGTGGGTCGCCTGGAGATAGATGGCCGGACGGGGCACGGAGTTGAACGTCCCGCCGTTGACGCAGGCGAAACGAAAGCCGTAGCTCTTTTTGACATACGCAACGCGCAGCAGGAGGACGCCCGCTTCGCCGACGAGGTATTTTCCCGGCTCGATCAGAACATAGGGGATCGAGAGGCCGGAGCGTTCCAGGCTCCGGGATAGAAAGGCGGCATAGGTTCGAAGGGGAAAGAGCCGCTGGCCGGGGAAATATTTCGGGCCGAACCCGCCCCCGAAATCCAGGAACTCCAGGAAAAAACCCGCCCGCTGGAGCTCGCGGGCTTTGGCCAGCATCTTGAGTACGGCCGCCTTGACCGTCGGCAGGTCCTCCCGCACCCAGCCGGACCCCAGGTGCTGATGCAGTCCGACCGTTTCGAACCCCAGGGCGGAGGCCCGGCGGAAGGCGTCCAGCACGAGGCGGTCCTCAACGCCGAACTTGATGGGCGTGCCGTCCTGCGTCTGCCGTCCGGCCGTTACGACCTTGGGGTTGAACCCGCGCCCCAGCCCCGGGTTCCAGCGGACCGAAAGACGGACCGGACGCCGCGATCGGATGCGGCGCCGGGCTTGGGCCAGAAGGTCGAGCTGCTCCAGAGCGTCGATGTTGATCGTCAGGCCGGGATGAGCGAGCAGGCGGCGGAAGTCCTCCACGCCGACGCTCGTGCCGGTGAACAGGATCCGGTCGGGAGGAAATCCCGCCTCCAGGGCGGCCTCGACCTCTCCGGGCGATACGGCGTCGACCCAGGCGCCCTCCCTCCGCAGGAGCTTGAGGATCGCCGGCAGCGCGTTGGCCTTCATGGCGTAACAGATGCGGAGTCGGCTCCCTGCGGGAGCGGCGCCGAAGGCGGCGCCGAGGGCGCGGTACTTGTCCTGGACGGCCTCCCGGCCGTAGACGTAGAGCGGCGTTCCATGCCGCGCCGCCACGGCCGAAGCGGGCCGGCCGGCGAGGTGCAGACGTCCGTTCTTGTTCCGGAGAAAGCTGTTTTCCCACCACATGGCGATTTCAATCCTTGGCGTCCGGCGAGGGCTTCTCCCCGAACAGGTCCCGCTGTCCGGCCTTGATCCGGTCGACGATGTTCCTCAGGACGGGATACTGATCGAGCAGCGGCAGGGGGATGTCCATTTTCCGGCCGGTCAGCATGTTCTTGACCTGCAGGGCGTTGGCCATGGCCTGGCCCCGGTAGTGATTGTTGGTGATGATGAAGACCTTTCCGCTTTGACCCGCCAGGGTTTGTATCCTCCCCACCCAATCCTCGAGCTCCTCCCGGCCGTAGAGATAATTGTACCGGTCGTCGCGGCCGGCGTCCTTGCGGAACCAGTCCCGCCGATTGCGGCCGTGGAAGCGGACGTAGGAGAATTCGGGATGGGTGACCGTCGCCCCGGGTCCGAGGGAGTTGGGAAAGAGAGGCTGGTCGATGTTGCAGAAGCAGACCCGGCGCTCCCGGAGCCGACCGTAGAATTCCTCGTTGTCCCAGGAGGCGTGTCGGACTTCGACAGCCAGGGGATAGCCGGCGAACAGCCGGAACAGCCGCTCGAGGTGCCGGACATGGGCCGGCGTTTGGATGAAGGACCAGGGAAACTGCAGCAGCAGAGCGGCCAGCCTGGAGGAAGCCCGGAGCGGCTCGATGCCCTTTTTGAACTCCTCCGTTTCCTTGTCCCCGAAATCCTCGCGGACGTGGGTGAACATCTGGTGGAGTTTGACGGCCAGAAGGAAATCCGGGAACGATTCGATTTTCTTGACCCAGGACTGGACGATTCCCGCCGCGGGCTGCCGGTAGAACGTGCTGTTGACTTCGATGATGTCGACAAAACGGGCCAGATAGGGAAGGGCATGAAAACCGCGCGGCTTGTCCGGGGGATAGACGACGCCCTCCCAATCGGCATAACTCCAGCCCGCCGGCCCGGCGTAATAGCGCGCCATGAGGGGATTATCTTATACCAACCCGCCAAAAAATCCACCGGACGCCTCTCCGGGCGGCCTCCTTCTTTTTTCTTTATCTCCGGGATATTGCCCTCCGGCGCCGTTTTTCATATGCTTAGGGCGACGAAACGACATGATCTCGAATAAAATCCCTATTTTCCTCTTGGCCGCGGCGCTCGTCCTGCCCTCATGCCGCGGGGAAAAGGAAAAGACCTACACCATCGGCCTTTTCCAGATCAACGAAGCCTTGACCCTGCAGGAAGTGCGCCGCGGTTTTCTTCAGGCCCTCGAGGACAACGGGCTCCGGGACAGGGTCAACATCCGGGTGAAGCTCCGGAACGCCTCCGGCGACATCGCCCAGGCTCACCGCATAGCCCGTGATTTCGTCCGGGAGGACGTGGATCTCATCGTCGCCCTGTCCACTCCCTGCCTCCAGGCGGCCCTGATGGCCGGAGGAGGGAAGGCCGTGCTTTTCTCCTCCGTAGCCAATCCCTACCTGGTGGGCGCCGGACGTTCGCCGGAGGACCATCTGCCGAACGTCACGGGCGTGGTGTCCACGGCTCCCATACGCGAGACGCTGGCTTTCATCCGGGAGGTGATGCCCCTCGCCCGCCGTCTGGGAACCCTCTACACGCCCGCGGAGCTGAATTCGGAGTATTATCTCGAGTTGCTGCGCCGGCAGGCCGTGGACTTCGGGTTTGAAGTCTCGGTCATGAGCGTGGGAAGCCCGACCGAAATTCCGGTCGCCGCCCAGTCGCTCCTCAACAGAAAGATCGACGCTCTGGCCCAGATATCGGACAACACCATCAACGCCTCCTTCGAGGTCCTGGGCCGCATCGCCGCGGAGAACGCCGTCCCCCTGTTCGGGGGGTTCATCCGTTCGACGCGCCTGGGCGCCTGCGCCGCCCTGGGATGGGATTTCTTCAAGATGGGCTACAAGACGGGCGAAATGGCTGTTCGCCTCCGCAAAGGGGAGAGCCCGGGACGCATCCCCTTTCAGAGCATGGACGAGATCAAGCTCAGCCTGAACGAGGGTGTCGCCGCCGAACAGGGACTGCGTTTCTCCATGGACGTCGTCCGCCGGGCGGACGAGGTCATCGCCGCGCCGCTTTCCGCGGCGCGAAATCCCTGAGGACCGCGCGTCCCCGTCCCACGGCCGAAGACGAGGCCAGGGCGGAGGCCGTGGCTACCACAGCCGTCCGGCAAGCGCGTCCGAGCGTATCCCCTCTGGCCAGCCGGGCCAGCACGGCGGCCGAGAGATAACAACCCGTGCCGTGGGCGCCCCCGGCGATCTTCGCATGCCGGAGAACGAGGAACCGGCGTCCGTCGAATAGGACATCCGCGACCCGGCCCGTCAGATGTCCGCCCTTGAGCAGGCAGGGGACGCCCGTCATTTCATGAATGAGGCGCGCCGTCCGTCTCATCTCCTCGATGCCCCGCGGCTTCAAGCCCGTCATGACCTCGGCCTCGGGGAGGTTGGGGGTGAGGAGCGATACCCGGCCCCTGACCGCGTTCAGGAATTCGTCCAGGAATCTTTTTTCCATGAACCGAAATCCCGAGCTTGAGCGGAAAACCGGGTCCACGACCCGCGGGACGGCCGGCAGCCTGTCGAGGATCTCTTTCATGGCTTTGATGCCTTCCCCTCCGCCGAGCAACCCGAACTTGACTCCCTTTATTTTCAAGTCGCCGCTTAATGCCCGGAACTGCTCCAGGATGAATGAGGCAGGCAGGGCAGATAATTTTTTGACTTCGAGCGTGTTCTGCACCGTCAGGGCCGTCAGGACGGCTGAGCCGTGGAAGCCGAAACGGTTGAACACGCTCACGTCGAGAAGGATGCCGGCTCCGCCCGAGGGGTCGAACCCTGCTACGGAGAGAAGAGTCCCGGTCAGCCGCTTCATCGTTTCCCCGGACAGCATATCAAACCGCCGCGCTCCTGGCCACAGAGGGGGCCGTTCGATTCGAAGTGGAAAGTGTAGACGCGACCCCATTTTTTGCTAAGATAGGACCGTGAGCGGAGAGCAGAGGGCCCGCGTTCTCGTCTCGGGAATCGTCCAGGGCGTCTTCTTCCGCGACCACACCCGGCGCTGGGCCGGGGAGCTGGGGCTCCGCGGCTGGGTCAGGAACCTCAGGGACGGTCGGGTTGAGCTCACCGTCGAGGGTTCGGAGGAGAGCATTCAGGCCCTCCTGGCGAGCTTGAGGAAAGGCCCGCCCCGGGGCCGGGTGGACGGCCTCGAGGTCTCCCGGGAACCGTTCCGAGGCGAATTTTCCGACTTCAGGATTTTGCCCGACGGCTGAGGAGATCGGCCGTCCGCTCAGCGCTTTTCCAGGAATTTTGTGCGGCATTCCTGGGAGCAGAAAAAGTATTCCTTGCCGTCCCTCGTTTCCCGAAGGGCGTTCTCGCGCGGCAGATAGGTGTCGCACTCCTCGTCCTTGACCATCACCCCGGTGATCTGGCGGGGCTTGGCCGAGGGCCTTGATTTCGACGCGCGGTTGAGCGACCTGAAAAACTTGACGGCGGCGTACACCAGGTAGGCCAGGAAGGCCCAGTAGATGAGTCTGATGAGGCCGGTCATTTCCCCTTCACTTTAAACCGCGGGCGCCCGGCTGTCAAATCCGGCCCGTTATCCCCGGCCCGCCCCGTCCCGGCGGCCATGGTTTTTTGAGTTGATTCGCCGGGGAGGAGACGGTAAGATGAAGGCCTAAGGAGGGACCATGGATTTCCTTTTAACCGAAGATCAGAAGATTCTGAAAGAATCCATCCGCGCCTTCGCCCAGAAAGAAGTTGCGCCTCTCATCAAGGAATACGACCAGAAGGGCGTCTGGCCCGAAGGACTGACCCGCACGCTGGGCGCCATGGGCCTGCTCGGCATACCGTTCGCCCCCGAGCTGGGCGGGTCGGGGTACTCCTACGTGGATTATGTCATCATCCTCGAGGAGCTGTCCAAGGTCGACCCCTCCGTGGGTTTGGTCGTCGCGGCCCACAACTCCCTGTGCTGCAATCATATCAACCTCTTCGGCACCGAAGCACAGAAGAAGAAATACCTTCCCAGCCTGTTCTCCGGACGGACGCTGGGCGCCTGGGCCTTGACCGAGGCGGGCGCCGGCTCGGACGCGGCGGGGATGCGCAGCCGGGCCGAGAAGAAGGGCGACCACTGGATACTGAACGGAACGAAGATGTTCATCACCAACGGGTCCCTGGCCGAGGTCACGGTGGTCATGGCCGTCACCGATCCGGCCAAGGGCCGGAACGGCATTTCGACCTTCATCCTGGAGAAGGGCATGAAGGGCTTCCAGGCCGGCAAGAAGGAGGACAAGCTCGGGATCCGGGCGGCCGATACGGCGGAGCTGATCTTTGAGGACGTCAAGGTGCCGGCCGAAAACCTCCTGGCCGAGCCGAACACCGGGTACCGCCAGGCCATGGCCATCCTGGACGGCGGCCGGGTGAGCATCGCCGCCTTCGCTCTGGGGGTCGCCGCCGGAGCCCTGGAAACGGCGCTCAAATACTCCAAGGAACGCGTCCAATTCAACCAGCCTATCTCCCAGTTTCAGGCCATACAGTGGATGCTGGCCGATGGGTTCACGGAGCTCGAAGCCGCCCGGCTGCTGACCTTCAGGGCCGCTTTCCTGGAGGACCAGGGGAAAAAAATCCCCAAGGAATCGGCCATGGCCAAGCTCTACGCCAGCGAGCTGGCGGTCAGGGTCTCCAACAACGCCGTTCAAATTTTGGGGGGATACGGTTTCACCAAGGATTACCCGGCGGAGAAATTCTACCGGGACTCCAAGCTGGCCACGATCGGCGAGGGGACGTCGGAGATCCAGC
>VGJG01000027.1 GCA_016867615.1 Candidatus Aminicenantota bacterium
ATGATAAAATCTTCACCATGGAGATTTCTCCCAAGCTCATCCTCCTTCTCATCCCCGTGGCCGTCATCCAACTGGGACTCATGATCGTCGCCCTGGCCGACCTCATCAGGAGAGAAAGGACGCGCGGGCCGAAATGGGTCTGGGTCCTGGTCATCGTGCTGATCAACCTGTTCGGCCCGATCGCCTATCTTCTTTTCGGACGCGAGGAGTGATGTGGAAGCCGTTCGCCTCGAGGGCCTGAGGAAGCGTTTCGGGAGCGTGAAAGCCCTCGACGGATTGAGCTTGGCCGTGGAAGCCGGCTCGATCTTCGGCTTCCTGGGGCCGAACGGAGCCGGGAAGACGACCGCCATCCGCATCCTGACCGGACTGGCCCGCGCGGACGCCGGACGGGCCTGGCTCGACGGCATCGAAGTCGGCGGCGACGGCCGGACGGCCCGGCTCCTGGGATATTGCCCCCAGGACCCCTCGTTCTATCCCTGGATGACGGCCGAGGAGATGCTGGACCACGTCGGACGCATATTCGGCCTGAAAACCTCGGAACGGCGGCGCGGCGTCGGCGAACTCCTGGAACTCTCCGGGCTGAAGGAATCCGCCCAGAGGCGCATCGGCGGGTTCTCGGGCGGCATGAAGCAGCGGCTGGGGATCGCCCAGGCGCTGGTCAACCGGCCCGCCATCCTGCTCCTGGACGAGCCGGTGAGCTCCCTCGACCCCTTCGGCCGCAAGGAGCTGCTCGACCTCATCGAGGGCCTGCGCGGCCGGTGCACGGTCTTCATGTCGACCCACATCCTGGCCGACGTGGAGCGGGTCTGCGATACCGTGGGCATCATCGACCGCGGCCGGCTGATCGTCCAGGCGGCCAAGAAGGAGCTCTTGGAGACGTACGCCGCGCCGGTCTTCGAAGTCGAAGCCGACCGCGGCCAGGAAGACGCGCTCCGCGCCTGGGCGGAAAGCCTGTCTCGGGCGCCCTGGCTGGACTCCACGGCATTTCCGGAGGCGCGCACCGTCCGGGTTCTGGTCAACGACCCGGAGACGGCCAAGCGCGAGCTTCTGGCGTCGGCCGTGAGGGCGGGACTCGTCCTGGCCCGCTTCGAGATGATCAGGCCGACCCTGGAGGACGTCTTCCTCAAGCTCGTGCCGCAGGGCAGGAACTGACATGAGCTGGGCGCCCGCGTTCCGCAAGGAGTGGCTCGAGCAGCGCCGGACCTACAGGCTGCTGATCGTCGCCGTCGTCCTGACGCTCTTCGGGCTCCTCTCCCCCCTGTTCGCCCGCTACACCCCAGAGATCATCAGGATGGTCGCCCCCATGGGAGAGGAGATTATCAAGCTCCTGCCCCCGCCCTCGGCCGGGGACGCGGTGGACCAATACCTGAAAAACATCACTCAGTTCGGCGTGCTGCTCGCCCTGCTCATGACCATGGGGACCATGTCCCTGGAGAAGGACAAGGGCACGGCCGCTCTGATGATGGCCAAGCCCCTCTCCCGCGGGGAGTTCGTGCTGGCCAAGTTCGCGTCCCTGTCCCTGACGTTCTCCTTGGGCGTCTTCCTGGCCGGCGCGGCGGGGTATTATTACACGCTGGTCCTCTTCGGGCCGCTCGACCCGGCGGGCTGGGTCGGCCTCAACCTCCTCGTCCTGGTGTTTCTGCTCGTCCATGTCGCCCTGACCCTTCTCTGCAGCACGCTGACGAAATCCCAGGTCCTGGCCGGAGGGATGTCCTTCGGGATCTGGATGGTCCTGAGCCTGTTGGGCGCGCTGCCGCGGGTGGGCGATGTCATGCCCCGCCATATCATGGACTGGGCCGCGCGGCTGGGCAAGGGGAGCGGGATGACTTCCCTGATGGACCTCTCTCCGCTCGTCGACGGCAGGAGCGGCGATCATTGGCCCGCCTTGGCGGTCAGCGCGTTCCTCATCGTCGGCTCACTCCTCGCCTCCTGCTTAATCTTCAAACGTCAAGAGCTCTAGCCCATGCTCGTCCTCCGCCCAAAACCCGAGGCGACAATCCGAGGCTCCGGGCGGCATCCAGCGCCCCGGACGTTGCCGGACCGGCCGGGCTCCTTCTCCGGGCCGATACGCTTCCTCGGCGGACCGGCGTGCCTGCTCCTCGCGCTCGTCGTGCCGGACGCTTCGCCGTCCTCCGCCCTTCTCAAGATGCTGGAGTCCATTCACCTGGAAGTGAAGGAGCTCGGCCCCCGCCCGGGCCAGGATTTCATCAGCTGGAATTTCTTCATCGGCGCCAAGGACGAGGAGGACGACGACGACACCCACAAGGACCGCCACGTGGCGATCGTCATCCAGAACGTCGGCGGCACGGAGAAAATGACCATCCTCGTCACGCGCCTGGAGGCCGCCTCCGGAAACCCCGGCGTGCGCAAAGCCGGAAAATCGCAATCCCTGTCCTTCGGAATCTCGGGCGGCGTGCCCGCCGTTCTCTCCTCCGACTTCGGGGACGAAGAGTCCCAGGCCGTCGCCGGCGACATCCTCAAAGCCGTACGAAACAAGAAAAAGCTCCTGGGGAGTTGATGAGATGCTTCATGACAGCGAACTCTCGATCCTTTTCACCGCCCTGAATATCGGCGGCCTGACCGTTCCCAACCGTTTCGTCCGCTCAGCGACCCACGATTTCCTGGCCGGAGAGGACGGGACGGTTTCCCCCGCCCAGGTCGCTCTCTACCGGACCCTGGCCGAGGGTGAGGTCGGGCTCATCATCTCGGGCCATGCCTTCGTCCATCCCTCGGGCAAGGCCGGCCCCCGCCAGATCGCGGCCCATGACGACCGGTTCCTTCCCGGCTTGGCCTCCCTGGCCGAGGCCGCGCACCGCTTTCCCTCGCGTGTCTTTCTGCAACTCGCCCACGCCGGGCGCCAGACCAAGGAGAAGCTTTGCGGCTGCCGGCCCCTGGCGCCCTCGGCCGTCCCCGACCCCTCTTCAGGCGTCACGCCGCGGGAGATGACGGGCGACGAAATCCGCCGGACGATCGACGACTTTGCGGCCGCGGGCGGGCGCGCGGCGCGGGCGGGCTTCGACGGCCTCCAGCTCCACATGGCCCACGGCTACCTGCTCAGCGGGTTCCTGTCGCCGCACACGAACCGCCGCCGCGACGAGTGGGGCGGGCCGCTCGAAAACAGGGTCCGGGCCGCGGCGGACATCATCCGGGGAATCAAGGAAACGGCGGGCTCCGGGTTTCCGGTCATCGCCAAGCTCAACGCCACGGACCTCCTGCCGGGAGGGGTGACCGCCGAGGAGGCCGTCGAAGCCGCGCGCCTCCTCGAACGGGCGGGCCTGGACGGCTTGGAGGCGAGCGGCGGCATGGCCGAAGCCGGCCGGGGCTCGATGTGGCCCGGCATCCGGCCTGAAGAGGAAGAGGGGTATTTCGTCCCCTTTGCCGAACGCATCAAAGCCGCCGTCCGGATGCCCGTGATCGGCCTGGGAGGAATCCGCTCCGTGTCGGTCATGGCCCGTCTGGTCGGCGAGGGCCGCGTGGACATGATCTCCATGAGCCGCCCCTTCGTCCGTCAGCCCGGTCTCGTCCGGGGCATCCGGGAGGGCAGGATTCAAAAAACGGACTGCGTCTCCTGCAACAAGTGTCTCAACCCCCGCGGGCTGCGCTGCACCGCGCTGAAGCCCTGACCGCCCGGCCCGGGGCGCGTCCGACGGAAGGCAGGGACGCCGGTTTCTCCGCCAAACACACGGTCAGGTAGCCGTGGCGCCGGAGTCCGGGATATCGAAAATAGAGGAAAGAGAACGGGGCGATGAGCGGTCGGAACAGGAAGCTCAAGCCGGGACGGCGGCCGTGGACCCAGAGCTCGGCCATCCTCAGCCAGCCGGGCAAAAAGAGAATGCCCGTCCTTCGCAGGACGCGGAAGCCCTCCCGCCGCAACAGCCGTTCCAGACCCCCCGGAGTGAAAGATTTCTCCCTGCCGTAAGCGTAAAGCCCCAGCCGGTTGAGGATCATGACCATGAACGGCCGGAGAAAAGGGTCGAGTTTGTTCGGGACGCCGAAGACGGCCAGCCCTCCCGGCTTGAGGAGGCGGAGGCATTCTCTCACGGCCAGCGGATATTCGGGAAAATGCTCCATCGTCCCCATGCTGTAGACGGCATCGAAGGAACCGCCGGCGAACCCGACCCCGCGCAGGTCCGAGACGATGAAGCCCGGACCGGGGCGCGGCCCGGAAAACGACGCCCGCGCCCGGCGGAGAATGGCGAGCGAGATGTCTATGCCGAAAACCCGCGCGCCCCGACTTTTCATCCACACAAGAATCCGGGAGTTTTTGGCCTCGTCCCAGAGGTCGGTCTTCAACACCCTTTTTCCGGCCAGGGGGGAAAGACACTCCCGGACGAGGGCCTTTTCGCACTCGAGGTAATAGTCCGTCGAGGGCGCGCCGGACAGGTCCGGAAAACGCTCGCCCGTATCCTCCCAGAAGGAGCGGAAGGCGCCGGAGGTCCGATCGTTCATGTGCCCGCTTTCTTCAGCCGCCCATCTTACGCCCATCCTTCCGGCGAAGCAAATCCCCCCTATACAAGACCCGAACCCGCGGGTACAATAACCGGCCGGAATCCCCGTCCCATGAAAGACCGAATCGAGGAGTTCATCGCCCGGCCCCGCCGGGCCCTGCTCACCCTCGCCCTCCCGGTCTTCATCGCCACGTTCGTCCAGACCATGTACAACATCGTCGACACGGCCTTCGTCGGCGGACTGGGGGCCGAGTCGATCGCCGCCCTGACCTTCTGCTTCCCCCTTTTCTTTTTCCTCATCGGGCTCAACTCGGGCATCGCCGTGGGCATGAATTCCTCGATCTCCCGCCGCCTGGGCGCCGGGGACGCGGCGGCGGCCGAGTCGAGCGCCGCCCACGGGCTGGCGATATCGGCCGTCTTCGCCGGGCTCAACTTTCTCCTCAGCCTGCTCTTCCTGAAGCCGATCTTCACCCTGTTCGGCGCCGATCCGGCCGTGCTCCCCCTGTCCCTGGGCTACATGAGGGTCCTCTTCCTGGGCGTGTTCTTCATGTTCCCGGCGTTCATCATGAGCAGCATCTTCTCCGCCCAGGGCGACACCCGGACGCCGATGAAGGTCCAGACGGCCGGCCTGGCTCTCAACGCCCTTCTCGACCCGGTCTTGATCTACGGCCTGAAGCTCGGGGTCCGGGGCGCGGCCCTGGCCTCGGTCCTGAGCTTCCTCTTCACCCTGGCGTTGTTCCTGCGCCTGCTGAGAACCCGCTCGTCGCTCCGGGTTTCTTTCCGGTCCTTCCGTTTTTCCCCGTCTCTCTGCCGGGAGATCCTGCGGGTGGGCATGCCCGCCAGCCTGATGATGCTCCTCATGTCCGTCTACGTCGTCTTTCTCAACCGTTTCGCTGCCCATTTCGGGACGGAAGCCGTGGCGGCCTTCGGACTGGTCGTCCGCCTGGAGAGCTTCGCCGCGATGCCCATCATCGCCCTGTCCCTGTCCCTGGTGACCCTGGTGGGCATGTTCTCCGGCGCCCGACGCCGCGACCTGGTCAGGGACACCGTCTGGCTCGGCATCCGCCTCGGGGCGGCCTTCACCACGGCCGTCGGTCTGCTGTTCCTGGCCGCCCCGCGCCTCTGGCTCAAGATCTTCACCCGGGAGCCCGCGCTCCTCGACCTGGCCGCGCCCTTCCTCCGCGTCGACGTCCTGACCTTTCCCCTGATGTCCACGAGCATGATCATCAGCCGCGCGCTTCAGGGGCTGGGTCTCGGCGCGCCGGGGCTCGTCATCAACCTCATCCGCATCCTGTTCGTGGCCGTGCCCCTGGCCTGGGTCTTCGTTCACGTCCTGGGCTGGGGTTTCCTGAGCGTGGCCTGGGCCATGGTTCTGGGGGGAGCGGCATCGAACCTGGCCGCTTTTCTCTGGCTCAGGCACAGCCTGATCCGGGCAGAGTCCTGACGTCTCAAGGGCGGGACGGTCTCCTTCAACGCGCTCCCCGGAGGAGAAACAGGGCGAAGAAAATCATGGACGAAAAAAACCCAACCCAGTTCCAGGGGTCCCGGTGATCCTCGAGGATGTAATGGAAACGTGCCGGGTAATAAAACAGAAGCCCCAGGGCCGCGATGAGGATAAAAGCCCCCAGGACGGAGAAGACCGAACCGCCGCCCGCAACCGAACTCCGGGGCGCGAGCGAATAAAAAAAGGCGAGCAGGACGAGCCCCATCGCCCAGATGCCCAGGTCGGATACGGCCGGCCGGCCGCCCCGGGAGCCGTCGTTCCGTTCTGGGAACGGGTCGGGAAAGGCTTTCCGGGCCCTGAGGAGCAGCCGGATGGTCATGGCCAGGGCGAGCGGAAAAAGAACGAGCAGAGAGACGACGCTCAGGACGACCATTCCGCCCGAGGGTTTTTTCATGTCCAGGATGACCATGAGCGAGCCGAAGGCCAGCGCGCCCAGGGTCGTCTGCAGCAGGAGGAAGGTCCCGATCCAGAAAAGCCGTTTCCTGGAAAACCAGGACAGGCCGCGAAGATACTCCCGGTCGCGGAATTTGAATACAAGGCCGAAGCAATAGAGGACGTACGCCGGCAGGATGAGCTTGAAGGTCAGGTCCTCCCAGCGGCTCACCAGGGCTCCAAAAAAAACCGTCTCGAAAACGACCACGGTCAGGTCGAAGGCCAGTCTGAAAACCCGTCTGCCGTCGGTCATGCCTCCCTCCCCAATCACGCCCGGGAATCCTAACAGCATCTTCCGTTCGGACTCAAGCCCCCGGGACGGCGCGCGACTTGGCAAGGACTGTAAAAAAGAGATAAAATATTTTTATGACTCGGAAGGATGAGGGGGAAAAGATGTATGCCCGCGTGACCTGCATCCACGTCAAGCCGGAAAAAGTCAAGGAAGCCATCAAGCTCTATGAGGCGAGCGTCGTGCCCGCGGCCGAAGCCCAGAAGGGCTTTCAGGGGGCCTTGCTCCTGACGGACGCGTCCAGCGGGCACGGGATGACGATCACTTTCTGGGACAACGAGCGGCACGCCCTAGAGAACGAGCGGAACCTGTACTACCAGAACCAGCTCGTCAAATTCATGCCTTATTTCTCGGCTCCGCCAACCCGGGAGGGGTTCGAAGTCAGCCTTCGCGTCGACCCTTCAGACGTTTGAAGCCGCGCAACGCCGCGCTCGAAATCCGGTACGGCCCGCAAGACGGGGGCATTCTCCTTCTCCAAGCCGGGAGCCGGCCTCCGCCGGGCCGACGGATTCCGGGAAATCGGGCCTCGCCGCCGCAACCCTGTGCCGGGGGCGATGTTCTACGGGCTGAAGCTCAAGAACCTTCCGGAGAGGGCGCGTCCAATCTCTTCTCCGAGAACGAGACGAACGAGAAACACTCCGGGATGTGGGAATCGTAGACGCCGTGCCGGTTGAGGGCCCAGCCCAGGGCGGGCTCGAGGCGTTCCCCCCCCGCATCGAACGATTCAAATCGCATGAAGGCCATCCGCCATGTGTCTCCCGGCCGCGGCGGAAAAGGCCGGTCCTGAGCGAGAGCCTCCATCCCTTTCCAGGGCAAAGCCAGCTCCACGGTCCAGCCCCGGTCCCTGTCCCGGCCGTCGTTCAGGGTTCCGTCCACGCGGACGGCCCAGCGCAGCCCCGGAAAGTCCCAGTCGAGAAAAGCCCAGCGCTTGCCCCGCGGATGGCGTCCGTGGCGCATCGTGTCCTGGAACCCGCCCAGGACGTCCGCCCGGCGGGCGGCCGGGTCGAACTCCGGCCGGTCGAAGTGGCTTCCGCGGCGCCAGGCGTCCTGCCAGACATAAAAGACCTCGTAAATCGTGCCCAGGGCGTTGACCTGGAATTCATAGTAACAATCCGGGCCGGCGACGAACACCTCCAGGTCGTTCTCCATCCAGAGGAACGAATCCCTCTCGGTGAGCGAGGCGCGCACCTCGGGCTCCTCGAGCCAGAAAGCGAGATAGAGATGCTCGTCGTCCCAGAGCCCGGACAGGCGGGTTTCGAGCGGAGCCGCCTCGCCCGTGACCAGGTCCACGAACGGGCCGGACCGAGGAGCCCTCAGCCAGGGCTCCTTGCCGAGGTCTCCGTCGACGACGAGGGGAGCCGGGGAGCGCAGGCAGACATAACGCTCCGCTTCGTCCCTCCCGCATCCGTATCTGCCGGGCACGGGCGGTCCTCCGTCCCTATCGCCCCGCGGCGGCGGCGCCGCGCTTGGAGACGACCGCGTTCCACACGCGGAGAAAATTCCCGCCGAGAATCTTTCTGATGTCCGCTTCCCCGTAGCCGCGGGCCCGGAGCTCGCGGGTGATGTTTTCGAGCTTGCCGACGTCCTCCAGCCCGTCGGGCGTCTCCGAGATGCCGTCGTAGTCCGACCCCAGCCCGACGTGGTCGGCGCCGCCCGTGACCTGGACGACGTGGTCGATGTGGTCCGCGAGCGTCCCGACGTCCACCGGCGGCAGGGTCTTCCTCTTCTCCCGCCACCGCTCGCGAAATTCCCTGGCGGCCGCCTCTCTTTTTTCGGGGTCGGCCCTCATGAAACGGCTGTCGTCCTCGGGCAGGCCGAACTTCCGGGCGACCTCGGCCCGCAGAGCCGCCTGATGGACTTCGCGGCTCGAATCGAGGAAGCCCGCGGAAAAATTGATGCCCACCATCCCCCCCTTTCGGGCCAGGGCCTTGAGCATGTCGTCCGTCAGGTTGCGGTGGTGCTCGGCCAGGGCGCGGCAGCAGGAGTGGGAGGCGACGACGGGCGCGGAGGAAACCTCCAGGACGTCCCAGAACGTCTTGTCCGAGGCGTGGGACAAGTCGATGACCATGCCCAAGCGGTTCATCTCCGCCACCAGCGTCCTGCCGAAGCCGCTGAGCCCGTTGAACACGGGCCGGGCGTCTCCCGAGGCGTCGGCCCAGCCGGTGTGCGTCCAGTGGGTCAGGGTCATGAGCCGCACCCCGCTGTCGTAATACGCCCGCAGCAGGCTCAGGTCGTCGGTGATCGTGTAGCCGCCCTCGACGCCGATGAGCATCGCCGTCCGGCCCGTCCCCCTCAGGGCCTGGAAATCCTCGGGCGAGCGGACGACGGCCAGGTCGGCGGGGTTCTCCTCGGCCAGGCGGCGGACGGCGTCGATCTCGCGGAACGCGGCGCGGATGTCGCGGTCCCTCTCCTCCTCGCTGGCCGGCGCCCCGGTGAAGCAGGCGAAAACCTGGAGGTCGACCGCCCCCCTCTTCAGCTTGGGGATGTCGACGTGTCCGCGGGTCAGGTCCTGCCGCAGGTCCTCTCCCCGGACGAACCGGCCGATGGTGTCGCAGTGGAGGTCGATGACGTCCGCGTCCTTGTGGAGGAATTCCGCACGGAAATCTTCGTTCATCAGGTTCTCTTTCGTGTTCGCCAGATGCCGCAGGGCCTGGAGATGATAACGCGCCGCGAGCTCAAGGAGGTCCGGGTCGATGAGCTCCGGCCCGTCGCCGGGACGATGGTACTCGGGATGCTCGTCGTCGAGCCCCCGCGTCAGGAGCTCTCCGGTGCGGAGGCTGACGGCCGTGACGCCCTTGTTCCAGAACGCGGAATGGTCCGACCCGCGGTAGCTGCGCCGGGAATGAAGCCTGGCCCGGATGTCGCCGCTCAGTCCGCGTTGGAGGATGTCGAAAAACCGCCCGTACTCCCACATGCCGCCTACGAACAGGTCGTCGTCCCCGACGCCCACCATGTCGATGTTCAGGTAGGCGGCCGTGTTTTTCAGGGGGAATCGCGGGTGCTCGGTGTAGCGGCGCGAACCGACCAGCCCCAGCTCCTCGCCTGCCCAGGCGGCAAAGAGGATCGTCCGCCGCGGGCGGAAGTTTTCTGCGGCCAGGACGCGGGCCGTTTCGAGGATGACCGCGGCCGAGCAGGCGTTGTCGTCGGCGCCGGGATAGACGAAGCCGTCCAGGCCGACGCCGAGATGGTCGAGGTGCCCGCCGACGATCAGGACTTCATCCCTGAGCCTGCGGTCCGTTCCGGGAAGGATGCCCAGGACGTTGGGCGCCGTCCGCTCTCCCGAGACGTAATGGGCCTCCATCTCGACTTCGACTCCGTCGAGGACGATCGGCTGGGGGCGCTTGAGGCGCAGCGTCCTGCTGACGGCGTCCCGCCAGCTCTTGCGGGCCGTGTAGAACAGGTCGTCGGGGAAATGGCGGCCGGCGCGGAAGACGAGAAATCCCTCGGGGCAGGACCCGGCCGGCCAGGGCGAGAAAGAGGGTCGACGTCCCGCCGGAGACGGCGCGGTTTCGGTGACATCGAGCTCGATCAGCGCCGATGCGCCCTTCTCCGCGGCCAGCTTCGCTTTTTTCAGGAGTGTCCAGTCCTTGCGGGCCGGCTCCTCGAGCGCGTCGGGCCCCCCCTCGATGACCAGGACGACCCTGCCCTTGACGTCCAGGGTCCCGTAGTCGTCCCAGCCGGCCTTATCCGCGACAACGCCGAATCCGGCGAAAACTGGCCGGGCTCGAAGCGCGCCCGACCCCGTGCCGGGAACGGGCTGGAAATCCCGGCCGCGGCCCGGGAAATATCGCAGGCTCCGGGGAGAGACGATCTCCAGGCGCAGGGGCTGTTCGAAGTGAGACCAGGTTTTGAAGGGGACCGGCTGAAAATAAGTTCCCCCCTCGCCGCCCGGCCGAAGCCCGTATTCCTTCATCCTGTCGGCCACGTAAGCGGCGGCCCGCTCGTACCCTGGTGTGCCGGATTTCCGGCCCCCCATCTCGTCCGAGGCCAGGAACCGGACATGGTCCAGGGCTTTTCGTCCGTCGGGTTCGAGACGCGGCCCCTCGGACGCC
>VGJG01000028.1 GCA_016867615.1 Candidatus Aminicenantota bacterium
AGAAGAAAGCCCGCCCGGGCCAGGTAGCCGACATCCTCCAGGAGGGACATGAGGAACAGAAGGGGGATGAAATAAGGCAGGACGATGGCCAACCCTCCGCCCACTCCCTGCGTCAGGCCGTCGGCCAGATGAAACCCCAGGCCGTCGCCCAGGCTCCTGGCGAGCAGGCTCCGCAAGGCCTGGAGAGGCCCGAGCAGCAGGTTTTCCAGGAAGTTGCCGGCCAGAAAGATGACGAAAAAGAACCCCAGCAGAACGGACAGGAGCACCCCGTATCCCAGAACAGGATGCATGATGATCCCGTCGAGCCTCTCCACGAGCGTCAGTCCGCGCTCCCGCTGAACCCTGGCGCAATCCTCGAATATCTTCAAGGCCAGGTGGTGGCGCTCGGCGGAGACGACCTCGTAGGCCGGCTTCCCCCTGGCCTCCTCGAGCTCCCGGCGGACCCGGAGGAGGACGGCGTTCAGCCGCGGGTAGGAAGAGGCCAGCAGACGGTTGAAATAAAGGTCCCCGGCCTCGATCATTTTGATCGCGGTGAAACGCGCGTTCGCCGAGAGGGGAAAATCATCGGGCAGGGATTTTTCCAGCAGGTCGACCCGCGATTCCACGTCCCTCGACCAGCGCGGAGCGGGCGGGGCGCCGCCACCCGCGTCGACGACCTCGAAGGCCCGGGTCAGAAGCTCCTTGATCCCCCGTCCCCGCGAAGCGACGGTGGGAACGACGGGCAGTCCGAGGGCGTTCTCGAGCCGCCGGGGGTCGATGCGAATCCCTTTTCTTTCCGCCAGGTCGGTCATGTTCAGGGCGATGACCATGGGCAACCCGAGCTCCATGAGCTCCAGGGTCAGCTCCAGGCTCCTCCCCAGGATCGAGGCGTCCACGACGTTGATGACGACGTCCGGCCGTTCCTGGAAGAGATGGGCCAGGGCGACTCTTTCCGCGGGCTCCTGGGGGTTGAGCGAATACGCGCCCGGCAGGTCCACGACGTTCAGGACCCGGCCCTCGACGTTCACCCGGCTGTGGGTGTGTTTGACCGTCGTCCCGGGGAAGTTCGACGTCTCCGCTTTCAGCCCGGCGATGGAGTTGAAGAGAGTGCTCTTCCCGCAATTGGGCTGGCCGACGAAGATCAGTACGGGGGCTTCAGCGCTCATCGGGAAGCTCGACGACGATCTTCTGGGCGACTCCCCTTCCCAGGGCCAGGGAGGTGTTCGAAGCCAGGTTGCGCACGAGAACGGGCCCCCGAAGAATCGCCTGGGATTGAAGCTCTATGACATCCTCGATGTGCAGACCCAGAGAGAAGAGCCTCTGCCTCACTCCCTGGCCTCCGTCTATGGACACGATCTTCAGGGGGACTCCGGAAGGCGCCTGGGAAAGGGCCATAGTCCTGGAATTCTTTTTTCTATTCTCTGTCATGAAGGCTTTCTTTATTGAGAATAATTCTCAAATAATACTACGCCACGTTTCCCCAAAAATCAAGCTCCGATTTCCCCGGACCTTCCGGAACGCCGGCCGCGCTTGTATCCCCCGGACCGGACTTGGCCGGCCGGCATGGAGGAGACAGGGAAGAAAACAGCTCGAAAGAACGTCATAAAAAAGAAGGGATGAGTTTGCAGTGTCCCGAAAAACGGGCATCTTGACCATTTCATATGAATATGATAGGATTAATGAGTATAAGTCGGTTGCGTTTGGGGGGCGGATTCTTCTCCGGCCCCTTGTCCAGTTCAACAGCCAATGATTTGAACTCTCCAGGAGGAACATCATGCCATTCCGCTGGAAAACCGCCATCCTGGCCGTCCTGGTCGCGGCCGCCTCGGCCCCGGCCCTCCCCTCGATGCAGGAAGAGGACGCCGTCCTCCGCCTGTCCCTGGAGGACTGCATCGCCAAGACCCTGAAGAACAACCTCGACCTGGCCGCGGAGATGCTCGAGCCGGAGCTGGCTTCCGTTTCGGTGACGCTGGCCGGCGAGAAATTCATGCCCTCCCTATCGCTAAGCTACACGCAACAGGACCAGAATTCCGCCTCTTTTTCTTTCCTGGACGCATCGGAAAAAGTCTCCACGCTTCAAAACGAATCGTCCCTGCAGCTCTCCCAGGTCATCCCCACCGGGGGGAGCTTTACGGCCGGACTGTCCAACTACATGACCGACACCAACAGGCGGTTCCAGAGCATCAACCCCCGCTACGGCAGCACCCTGCGCTTCACGTTCAGCCAGCCGCTTCTCCGTGATTTCGGGTTCAAGATGAGCCGCCGGGAAATCATCCAGGCCAAGAACTACCGCGATATCTCGGAGCAGGCTTTCGCCAAGTCCCTTGAGGACACGGTCTACTCCGCCGAGAGCGCCTACTGGAGCCTGGTCTACAGCATCGAAAACCTCAAGGTTCGGCAGCAGTCCCTGAAGCTGGCCCGGGAATTGCTGGAGAAAAACAGGGTCGAGATCGAAGCCGGCGTCCTCCCGCCCATCGAAATCCTGACCGCGGAGTCGGACGTGGCCACCCGCACGGCGGACATCCTGGAAGCGGAAGCCATGGTCAAGAACAGCGAGGACCTGCTCAAGACGATCATCAACCTTCCCGCCGAAAGGAGAGACGCCGATGCGGTCCGGATCGTCCCCACCGACAGCCCGTCCGTCACCGGCGAGGAATGCGTCCTGGAGAGCTGCCTCCGGACGGCCATGGAAAAGCGTCACGACCTCCAGGCCTCGAGGATCGACCTCCGGAACAAGGAGCTGGGCCTGAGCCACGCCCGGAACCAGCTTTTTCCCGACCTCCGATTGCAGGCCACCTACTGGAGCCCTGGAATCTCGGGCGACCAGATCCTCTATGAGGGCGGAAACGCCCTGACCGGGCAGATCATCGGCACGATTCCCGGTCCGAGCAGCGACGCCTTCAAGGACGCCGTCCGCTTCAAGTACAAGAACTGGGCCGTGGGCCTGACCCTCAATTACTCCCTGAACAACGTCCTGACCCGGGCCTCTTATGCCCTCTCCAGGCTCAGCCTCGACCAGGCCCGCCTGAGGCTCAAGAACCAGGAGCAACAGGTCTTCCTGGAGGTCAAGACGGCCGTGCGGGCCGTCCAGACCAACGCCCAGCGTGTCGAGGCCTATCGTTCGGCGCGGGAGCTGGCTCAGAAAAAGCTCGAAGCCGAGGAGGAGAAATTCAAGGTCGGCCTGAGCACGAACTATTTCATCCTCCAGTATCAACGGGACCTGGCCGCGACCCAGATCATGGAGCTCAAGTCTAAAGTCGATTACAATATCTCCCTGGCCAACCTCAAACGCGTCCAGGGCATAAGGCTGGAGAACAGGCTTCCCTCTCTCGGCCGTCGCCTCGTGGAGATCAAGGATCGGGTCGAGGGCTTATGACCGACGGGAAGCAACGGAGCAAGAGTGATCCCATGAACGGAAATTTCAAGCAAAAATTCCTGACCAAAAAGAACCTGGCCCTGGCCGCGGGCGTGCTCGTCCTGGGCTATGTGGTCGTCCGCATCCTCCTGGCCGTCCTGGGCTCCGGCGGAAGCGCGGGACGGGGCCCCCGGGGTTTCGCCGTGGCGGTCGAGGTCGCCCCGGTCGAGACGGGATCCCTCAGGGATGTGGGGCAGTTCGCCGGAACGCTGGTCCCCAAATCCGAGATCACCGTCGCCCCCAAGATCTCGGGAAGGCTGAACCGCCTTCTGGTCGATATCGGGGATACGGTCGGACGAGGTCAGCTCGTGGCCGTGCTGGAGGATGAGGAGTATCAGCAGCAGTATCTCCAAGCCGAAGCGGACATCAACGTCGCCCGGGCGAACCTGGAGGATGCCAAGAGCTCGCTGGAGACGTCCCGCCGCGACCTGGAGCGGGCCCGGACGCTCCATCAGAAGGGCATCCAGTCGGACCAGCAACTCGACGCCGTCGTCGCCCAGCACGAAGCCCAGGAGTCCAGGCAGAAGGTGGCGGCCGCTCAATTGGCCAACAAGGAGGCGGCTTTGGAGACGGCGCGCGTCCGCCTGTCCTACACGCGCATAACCGTCACCTGGGAGCGAGGGAGCGACAGGCGGTATGTCGGCGAGCGTTTCGTCGACGAGGGCGCGTTGCTCTCGCCCAACACCCCCCTGCTGTCCATCATCGAGCTCCACCCCCTGACGGCCGTCGTCTTCGTCACGGAGAAGGATTACTTCCGCCTGAAACTCAACCAGAAAACCGCCGTCGCCAGCAGCGCCTTTCCCGGCCGGACGTTCGAGGGCCGGGTCGTCAGGATCGCCCCGATGTTGAAGGAAGCCTCCCGGCAGGCCAGAGTGGAGATAGAAATCCAGAACCCCGAAAAGCTCCTCAAGCCGGGGATGTTCATCAACACTCAGATCGAGTTCGCCCGGCATGAGAAAGCAACGATCGTCCCGTTCAGCTCGCTGGTCAACCGGGACGGCCGCCGGGGCGTCTTCCTCGCCGATTTCGTGGAGAACAAGGCCCTGTTCACGCCGGTCACGGTCGGCTTCATCGAGGGCGAGAAAGCGGAAATCCTCGACCCGCCCCTCCCCCCCGGCCATGTCGTCACCCTGGGCCATCATCTCCTGGAGGACGGGGCGAACATCCTCCTCCCCCAGAAGGAGTCCCCCGCCGGAAAGCCGGAGGGCAAGTCGCCGGGGAAAAAGCCCCGCAGCAAGTAAGGTCCGACCCGGAGGAACGTCATGAACATCTCCGATTTTTCAATCCGCCGCCCCGTTTTCACCGTGATGCTGATGCTTATCGTCGTGGCCGTCGGCATCGTGTCCGTCACCCGTCTGCCCATCGACCTCATGCCGGAGATCAGCTATCCCACCCTCAACGTCATCACCTCCTACGCCAACACCGGGCCCGAGGAGATGGAGCAGATCATCACCCGGCCGATCGAGGAGGCGATGAGCGCCGTCCCGGGCGTGGAGGAAGTCTTCTCCGTTTCCTCAACGGGCAGCAGCACCGTGCGGGTCATGTTCGACTGGGGAACCGACCTGGACGCGGCGGCCGATGACGTCCGGGAGCGCCTGGACCGGGTCGTTCCCCGTCTGCCCGAGGAGGTCAGCCGGCCGATGCTTCGGAAATTCGACCCGGCCATGTTCCCCATCCTGATGCTGGGCGTCGTGAGCGACCTCGATCCCATCCAGATCCGCCGGCTCATCGACGAGCAGATCTCCTACCGCATCGAGCGCGTTCCGGGGGTCGCTTCGGTCGATATCTTCGGCGGCCTGACTCGTGAGATTCAGGTCAATCTCCTGACCGACAAGGTCAAGGCGCTCGGCCTGTCCCTCGACCAGGTCATCAACAGGATCCGCCAGGAGAACATCGACCTGCCGGCGGGCACGATCGAAAGAGGGAATTACGAGGTCATGGTCCGGGTTCCCGGCATCTACACCAACTTGGATGAGATCCGGGATACGGTCGTGGCCTTCCGCGGGGGCGTCCCCATCCAGCTCAAGGAGATCGCCGGCATCGAGGACACGCACCAGAGGATCACCCGGGTGGCGAGGATCAACGGCAAGACCGGCACGCGGATCGCCGTCTACAAGCAATCGGGCAAGAACACCGTGGCCGTGGCCGAGGGCGTCCTGAGGGAGGTCGGAATAATCCAGCAGGACCTGCCCCAGATCCAGATCGTCTCCATCAGGAACAGCGCCCAGTACATCGAGAACGCCATCAACAACGTGAGTTCGGCGGCCCTCTACGGAGGCATCCTGGCCATCCTGGTTCTTCTCGTCTTCCTGATCAATGTCCGGAGCACGCTCGTCATCGCCACCGCCATCCCCATCTCGATCATCGCCACCTTCGGCCTGATCTATTTCGGTCGATTCACCCTGAACATCATGACCCTGGGGGGGCTGGCCCTGGGCATAGGGATGCTCGTGGACAACGCCATCGTCGTCCTGGAGAACATCTATCGCCATCAGGAAGGCGGCCTTCCGCCCCGCCGGGCGGCGCTCCTCGGCACCCAGGAAGTCTCGGCGGCCATCCTGGCCAGCACGCTGACCACGGTCGCCGTCTTCCTGCCCATGGTCTTCGTCCGGGGCATGTCGGGCATCATGTTCAAGCAGCTGGCCTACGTGGTCACCTTCTCCCTCCTCTGCTCGCTCGCCGTGGCCTTGACGCTCGTGCCCATGCTCTCCAGCCGCATCCTCCGCCCCGTTTCGATAAGCCCGGCCGGAGCCGCGACAAGAACAGCCCGGCTTGCGGCTTCCGTCCGTCGGGGCTTCGTCCGCCTGGAAGACTCCTATAAAAAAATGCTGCACTACGCGCTCAACCACCGCTGGCAGGTCCTGGGAGCCGCCGCCCTGCTGCTGGCGGGAAGCATCGCCCTGGTCGGCCTGATCGGCAACGAATTCCTCCCCTCCACGGATGAGGGCGAGGTCCAGGTCACCGTGGAAATGGAAGTCGGGACGCGGCTCGGAGTCATGGACGCGAGGGTGGCGGCGGTCGCGGACATCGTCCGCCGGGAGGTGCCCGAACTCGAAAGCATCGAGGAAAGCGCCGGCTCGGGGGGTTGGCGCCGGGGCGCCACCACGGGAAGCGTCACCGTCCGGCTCGTCCCCAAGTCCAAGCGATCCCGGGCGAGCGAGCAGATCGCCTTCGACCTTCGTCGGAGCTTGACCGACATCCCGGGAGTCATCATCCGCACCCGGGCCGGCGGAGGACAGTTCTTCATGCGCGGCGGAGGCGGGCAGGAAAGGATCCAGGTCGAAATCCGCGGCTACAACCTGGAAACGGGCGACGCCCTGTCCCAGCAGGTCAAGAAGATCGTCGAGGGTGTGCCGGGCGTGACGGACGTCTCCGTGAGCCGCGAGACGGGCAACCCCGAGGAGCTGTTCGTCATCGACCGGCAGGCGGCCGCCGACAGGAAGCTGACGGTGACCCAGATCGGGGAGTTGATTCAGACCGTACTGACCGGCCGCCAGGCGAGCATGTTCCGAGAGGCGGGGCAGGAATACCGGATCCTGGTCAAAGTCAAGGACTCGGAGCGTTTGGAAATCAACGACATCCTCGACTTGACCCTGACCAACTCCGACGGCGCCCAGGTGAGCCTCCGGAACGTGGTCGAGGTCCGCCCGCAGCGCGGCCCCCTCCGGATCGAGCGGCGCGACCGCGAGCGGGTGTTCACGATCTCGGCCGATTACGCCGGCCGCAAAATGAGCGACATCCTGGCGGACATCAGGGCGGGACTCCGCGCCGTGCCCATCCCCCGCGATTTCAGCATCGGCTTCGCCGGAGACTACGAGGAGCAGAAAAAAGCCAACCGTGAGCTGCTCACCAGCATCATCCTGGCCCTGCTGCTGGTCTACATGATCATGGCCATGCTCTACGAATCCGCCCGGGATCCGTTCATCGTCATGTTCTCCGTGCCCCTGGCGGCCATCGGCGTCATCCTCATGCTCTTCCTGACCAACACGACCTTCAACGTCCAGTCCTACATCGGCTGCATCATGCTCGGCGGCATCGTGGTCAACAACGCCATCCTGCTCGTGGACTACACCAACCTTCTCCGGCGTCGGGACAAGATGCCGCTGCGCGAGGCCGTGGAGGAAGCCGGCCGCCGGCGCCTGCGGCCCATCCTGATGACGGCCCTAACGACGATCATGGCCATGATCCCCCTCGCCCTGGGGCTCCAGGAGGGCGGCGAGGCCCAGGCGCCTATGGCCCGGGCCGTCGTGGGCGGCCTGATCAGCTCGACGCTCATCACCCTGGTCGTCGTGCCCGTCGTGTACTCCCTCTTCGAGGGCCGTTCGGAGAAAAGGAAAAAGAAAGCCTGAGGCGCGCCCGAACCGCGGCGCGGGGTCCGTTCGAGAAGCCCGAAGAGTAGAGCCCCGCCCCGCGAAAGGCTCTATGACGAATTGTGTGGTGAATTCTAGTCTGAGGACATAAGCTCACGCTAAAGGATCACACAAAACTTCATGGAGCCCCCGCCAAATTGACATCCGGGGGTCGTTCATGTATAAGATATCAAATGTTAAAGTGGCTTCTTAGAAAAATCTTCGGCACCCCGGACGAACGCCTCCTCAAGAAGCTCAAACCCCTCGTCTCCGCGGTCAACGACGCCGAGCCCCGCATCCGAAACCTGAGCGACGCGGACCTGCGGGCCAAGACCGCGGAATTCAAGGAAAAGCTCGACCAGGGAGCCTCCCTGGACGACATCCTGGTCGAAGCTTTCGCCGTCGTCCGGGAGACGGCCCGGCGCAAGACGGGCATGCGTCCCTTCGACGTCCAGGTCCTGGGCGGGGCCGTCCTCCACCAGGGCCGGATCGCCGAGATGAAGACCGGCGAGGGCAAGACGCTCGTCGCCACCCTGCCGACCTACCTCAACGCCCTGGCGGGACGGGGCGTCCACATCGTCACGGTCAACGACTACCTGGCCAAGCGCGACACGGAATGGATGGGGCCGGTCTACACCGCCCTGGGCCTGAGCGTCGGCACGATCCAACACGGCCTGGACGACGCCGCGCGGAAGCAGGCCTACGGCTGCGACATCACCTACGGGACGAACAACGAGTTCGGGTTCGACTACCTGCGGGACAACATGAAGTTCCGGCTGGGCGACCTCGTCCAGCGGCCGCACCATTACGCCATCGTCGACGAGGTGGACAGCATCCTCATCGACGAAGCCCGGACGCCGCTCATCATCTCCGGGCCGACCGAGGAGTCCACTTCCCTGTACTACAAGGTCGACAAACTCGTCCGGCGTTTCGGCCGCGACAGGCATTTCAAGGTGGACGAGAAGAGCCGGACCGTCTCCCTGCTGGAGGAGGGGGTCGAGGAGGCCGAGAAATTCCTGGGCATCTCCAACCTCTACGACCTGAAGAACATGGACCTCATCCACCACATCAACCAGTCCCTCAAAGCCCACCACCTCTTCAAGCGGGACGTGGACTACATGGTCAAGGAGGGCAAGGTCATCATCGTCGACGAGTTCACCGGCCGCCTCATGCCCGGCCGCCGCTACAGCGACGGGCTCCATCAGTCCCTGGAGGCCAAGGAGAACGTCCGCATCGAGGAGGAATACCAGACCCTGGCCTCGATCACCTTCCAGAACTATTTCCGCATGTACAAGAAGCTGGCGGGTATGACCGGCACGGCCAAGACCGAGGAAGCGGAATTCCAGACGATCTACAACCTGTCGGTCGTCGAGATCCCGACCAACAAGACGCTCATCCGCCACGAACATCCGGACCTCATCTACCGCACCGGCCGGGAAAAATGGCAGGCCGTGGTCGAGGAGATCCTGGAGGGCAATCAAAAAGGCCGGCCGGCCCTGGTGGGCACGGTGTCCATCGAGAAGTCGGAGAGCCTGAGCGGCCTGCTGCGCAAGCGGGGGATCAAGCACGTCGTCCTCAATGCCAAGTACCACGAGCAGGAAGCCCAGATCATCTCCCAGGCGGGCCGGATCGGCTCGGTGACCATCGCCACCAACATGGCCGGCCGCGGCGTGGACATCCTGCTCGGCGGGAACCCGGAATTCCTGGCCCGGGAGCAGCTCCGGCGCGCCGGCCTCGACCCCCTGAAAGCCGCTCCCGAGGAATGGGAGCGGGCCATGAACGCCGCCCAGGAAGTCACCCGGCGGGAGCACGACCAGGTCATCGAACTCGGCGGGCTGCACATCATCGGCACCGAGCGGCACGAGGCGCGGCGGATCGACAACCAGCTCCGCGGACGCGCCGGCCGCCAGGGCGACCCCGGCTCCTCGCGCTTCTACCTCTCCCTGGAAGACGACCTGATGCGCATCTTCGGCAGCGACCGGCTCTCGGGGCTCATGGCCCGCATCGGCATGGGCGAGGGCGTGCCCATCGAGCACAAGCTCGTCAGCCGGGCCATCGAGCGCTCCCAGAGGCAGGTCGAGGGCCAGAATTTCACCATCCGCAAACACCTCCTGGAATACGACGACGTCATGAACAAGCAGCGGATGTCCGTCTACGGCCGGCGCCGGGAGATCCTGGAAGGCCGGGACCTCAGGGAGGACATCCTGGAGCTCGTCGAAACCCTGGTCGACTGGTTCCTGGAAAGCCACGCCCACAAGGACAAATCCCCCGAGGATTGGGAGGTCGAGGCGCTGAAGAAGGCCGTCCTCGCCCAGTTCGGGCTCGACCTCGACTCCCTGGGGATCGACTGGGAGGAGATCGTCCAAGACGAGCTGCGGGAGAAGCTCCTCGAGCGGCTCAAGAGCCTCTACGAGGAAAAGGAGCGGCTCCTGGGACCGGGGCGGATGAGGGAATTCGAGCGCATCATCATGCTCCAGGTCATCGACACCCAGTGGAAAGACCATCTGCTGGGCATGGACTATCTCAAGGAGGGGATCGGCCTGCGGGGCTACGGCCAGCGCGACCCCCTGGTGGAGTACAAGAAAGAGAGCTTCAACATGTTCCAGGCGATGCTCGACCGGGTCGAGGAGGACGCGATCCGCTACCTCTACCTCCTCCAGCCCGTGACCGAGCTGGAAATGCAGGAGCGGCGGCCGCAGCGCTATTCGTACGAATCCCCCCAGAGCCGGCAGCCCCAGCAACAGCCCTATCAGCAGCCCCACCAGCAGCCGGCGCCGAAGATGCGGGAGGCGCGCTCGCTCATCCCCAGCAAGAAGAGGAGGCGCTAGGGAACCGTCTCCGGAGGAGGACGAACTATGCTCGACATCGAAATCAAGGAAGGCCTGACGTTCGACGACGTCCTCATCCTGC
>VGJG01000029.1 GCA_016867615.1 Candidatus Aminicenantota bacterium
GAAGGGCGAGGAGGTCTACTTCTATCAGGGCGTGGATTTCATCCGCGACGTCGAGGTCGAGGCGCGCCAGGAGCTGGCCCGGTACTTCGGCTGCACGGACGTCGAGCTGCGGCCCATCAGCGGTCAGATGGCCAACGAGGTCGTCTTCAAGGGCATGGTCAAGTTCATCAATCGCGGCCGGGCCGAGGGACAGCCTCCCCGCCGCATGCGGCTGGTGCTGAACAACGACCTGACCAAGGGCGGGCATCTCAGCTCCCAGCCCATGGGCGCCCTGTTCAACTACGTGGAATACGACCCCGGGACGGGAAAGGAACGGGTCGCGCACCTGCCCCAGCTCAAGGACAACCCCTACAAGCCCGATGTCGACCGCCTGGCTTCCCTGCTCGACGAGCACCGGCCGGAGCTCGTGGTCTTCGGCAAGAGCATGTTCCTCTACCCCGAGCCCGTGGCCTTCGTCTCCCAGCTCGTGTCCTCCTGGCCTGAGCGGCCGGTGCTGATGTTCGACATGGCCCATGTCCTGGGCCTCTACGGCGCCTTCCAGGCGCCCCTGTCCGAGGGAGCGGACCTGGTGACGGGCAGCACGCACAAGACGTTCTTCGGTCCCCAGCGGGGGCTCATCGCCGGCAACCTGCCCGCCGGCTCTCCGCTGCGCCCCCTGTGGGTCGAGATCAAGGGCCGCGCCTTCCCGGGTTCGACGAGCAACCATCACCTGGGAACGCTCCTGGCCCTGCTCATGGCCGCTTACGAGATGAACGCCTTCAGGGACGACTACCAGACGCAGGTCCGGGCGAACGCCAAGGCCTTCGCCCGGGCGCTCAAGAGCCACGGCATCCCGGTCGAGGGAGACGAGGCGGACGGGTTCACCGAGACCCACCAGGTGCTCATCCGCGTCCGCGCCTACGGACCGGGCATGGACATCGCCCGCCGGCTGGAGGAGAACAGCATCGTGGCCAACTACCAGGCGCTGCCCGACGACGAAACCTTCCTCGAATCGAGCGGCATCCGCCTGGGCGTCCAGGAGATGACCCGCTTCGGGATGAAGGAGGGGGACTTCGACACCCTGGCCGGGCTGATCGCCGAGGTCGTCCTGCGGGGCAAGTCCGTGCGGGACGAGGTCCGGAAATACCGGAGTCGCTTCCTGAAGATGGCCTATTGCCTGCCCGAGGAGCAGGCCGTCGACCTCGCCGTTCGGGTGTGGAAGAGCGCCTTTCCCTCGCCGGGCTTCGCCGAGCGTTTCGCCGAGAGATTGAGGCGCTCCGTCTAGGGAGGCAGAGATGCAGATCCTGGTCATCGGCTCGGGCGCCAGGGAGCATGCCCTGGCCTGGAAGATCTCCCAGAGCCCGCTTTGCCGGAAGCTGTACTGCGCTCCGGGCAATCCCGGGACGATGAGCCTGGGGGAGAATGTCCCCCTCAACCCCGCGGACATCGAGCGCCTGGCCGACTTCGCCCAGACGAAACGCATCGACCTGACGGTCGTCGGGCCCGAGATGCCCCTGGCCCTGGGCATCGTCGACGAATTCGAGAAGCGGAGGCTGCGCATTTTCGGGCCGAACAAGAAGGCGGCCGAGATCGAGGAGAGCAAGGTCTTCGCCAAGCAGTTCATGACCCGGCACAACATCCCCACCGCCCGCTACCGCGCCGCCTCCTCGCCGCCGCGGGCCCGGGAGATCATCAAGTCCGGGGAATTCTCCTTCCCCCTGGTGGTCAAGGCCGACGGCCTGGCGGCGGGCAAGGGAGTGTTCATCTGCCGCGCGCCCGACAAGGCCGATGAGGCCGTCCAGCGCATCATGGTCGAGAAGGAATTCGGCGACGCGGGGGCCAGGGTGCTCGTCGAGGAATTCCTGACGGGCAAGGAGGTGTCGTTCATCGCCCTGACCGACGGCATCAAGGTCCGCCCCCTGGTGTCCGTCATGGACCACAAGGCCCTGCTCGACGGCGACCAGGGGCCCAACACGGGGGGCATGGGCGCCATCTCCCCCTCGCCCTTCCTGGACAAGAATCTGTTCGCCGAGGTCATGGACGGCATCCTCATACCGACCGTCACCAGGCTGCTCGAGGAGGGGCGCAAATTCCGGGGAGTCATCTACTGCGGCCTGATGCTGACCGAGAAGGGCCCCAAGGTCCTGGAGTACAACTGCCGTTTCGGGGACCCGGAGACCCAGCCCCAGATGCTCCGCCTGAAGAGCGACCTGGTGGAGATCATCTCCGACGCCCTGGAGGACAACGTCCTGGCCCGGGGCATGGAATGGACCGGCCGGCCGGCCGGATGCGTCGTCCTGGCTTCGGGCGGCTATCCGGGAGCCTATGAAAAAAAGAAATGGATCCAGGGAGTGGACGACGCGGCCCGGCTCTCGGGGGTGACCGTTTTTCACGCCGGGACGAAGCTCGAGGGGGACCGCCTCCTGACCGGCGGCGGGCGGGTGCTGGCGGTCTGCGCCTCCGAGGAGACCCTGGCCGACACCATGCGGCGGATCTACAGCGGCGTGCAGCTGATCTCCTTCGAGGGGATGCACTACCGGAAGGACATCGGCGCCGGCCTCGGAGAAAAGGAGAGCCCATGAACAGGGTGGCGATATTCATCGGCAGCGAATCGGATTACGACGTCATCCAGGAGGCCTGCCGGGTCCTCGAGGGCTTCGGCGTCGCCTACAGCCTGGACGTGACCTCCGCCCACCGCTCGCCCGAGCGGACCCTGAGCCTGGTGCGCAAGGCCGAGGAAGAGGGCGTGTCCGTCTTCATCGCCGCCGCGGGCAAGGCGGCCCACCTGGCGGGCGTCGTGGCGGCCCACACCCTGAGGCCGGTCATCGGCGTCCCGGTGGAGAGCGCGGGACTGGGAGGCCTGGACGCGCTCCTCTCCACGGTCCAGATGCCCAAGGGCGTCCCCGTGGCGACCGTGGCCCTGGGGAAGACGGGCGCGGCCAACGCGGCCTACCTCGCCGTCCAGGTCCTCAGCCTCGCCGACCCGTCTCTGGGGAAGAAGCTGGCCGAGGACAAGAAACGCATGGCCGCCGCGGTCGAGGAATCCTCGCGCGCCCTCCGGGAGAAAAGAAAAAAGGCATGACTTCCTTCTGCATCCAGAATTTCGGATGCCGCGTCAATCAGGCCGAGGCGTTTGACTGGTCGGAGGAGCTCCAGCTCCGCGGTCTCCGGCCGGAGCGGGAAGCGACCCGCAGCGACCTGGTCGTGGTCAACACCTGCACCCTGACCGCCCGGGCCGACCGGGACGTCAAGAAGTTCATCCGACTCATGGCCGGGAAAAACCCCTCGGCCCGGCTGGTGGTGGCGGGCTGCCTGGTGGACAGGGCGCGGGCGGAGCTCGAATCCCTGCCGAACGTCTGGCGTTTTGTTTCCAACGCCGACAAAGAAGACCTTCCCCGGCTTCTCCTGGGGGACGCGCCTCAAGGGCGGCCGGGGGGCGACGTCCGTCCCTTCCGGGCCCGCGTTCCGGTCAAGGTACAGGACGGATGCGATTTCGCCTGCACGTTCTGCATCATCCCCGGCGTCCGCGGCCGGAGCGTGAGCCGGCCGCCCCGGCGGGTCCTGGAGCGTCTCGTCCGGCTCACGGAACGGGGGTTCGCCGAGGCCGTGCTGACCGGGATCCACCTCTGCTCCTACGGACGCGACCTCGAGCCGGGGGAGAGCCTGGCCGGGCTGCTCCGTTGGGCGGAGAGTCTCGCCCTCCCCCTGAAGCTCCGGCTGAGCTCCCTCGACCCGCGCTTCCTGGACTCCCCGCTGATCGACGCCCTGACGGACAGCGCGGCCGTCCAGCCCCATTTCCATGTTTCCCTCCAGCATGCCTCGGAGCGGGTGTTGAGGCGCATGGGCCGGAGGGGCGGGGCGGATTCCTACTCCCGGATCCTCGACGAGCTCAGGGCCCGCGCGCCCGAGGCCGCGCTCGGAGCGGACATCATCACCGGGTTCCCCGGAGAAACCGAAGAGGAGTTCGGGGAGTGCGTGCGTTTCCTTGAAAAATCTCCGCTGACCTATTTCCACGTCTTTTCCTATTCTCCCCGGCCCGGAACGCCCGCCGCCGCCCGGCCCGGGGTCGATCCGCGGGAGGTGAAGAAGAGGACGGCCGCCCTGCGCCTGCTGTCCGAGTCCAAGGGTAAAGCCTTCCGCTCCTCGTTCATCGGCCGGACCGTGGAGGCGCTGGTCGTGAGGCGCTCCGGCGGGTCCGTGAGCCTCCTGACCGGCAACTACCTCGCCCTGGCCGCGCCCGACGACGGACGAACCCTCGGTCCGTCCGCGGCGGTCGAAGTCACGGGCGTCGGGAGCCGGGGACTCACGGGACGCCTCTCGGACTGAGCCATGAGCCCCGTCGTCGTCCTCGCCCCCGATGTCTCGCGGAAGATCGCCGCCGGGGAGGTCATCGAGCGTCCTTTCTCCGTGGTCAAGGAGCTCGTCGAAAATTCCCTGGACGCCGGAGCCGACTCGGTCCGCATCGAGCTCGAAAGGGGCGGCCGTTCCCTCATCCGGGTCGCGGACAACGGCTGCGGCATGAGCCGCGCCGACGCGCTCCTCTGCTTCGAGCGCCATTCGACCTCGAAGCTGCGCACGGAGGAAGACCTGGAGCGGATCGCCACCCTGGGATTCCGGGGCGAGGCCCTGCCCAGCATCGCGGCCGTGTCCCTGCTGACGCTGAAGACATCGGACGGGACCGGGGCGGCGGCAACGATGATCGCCCGGAGGCCCGACGCCGAGCCGGAGGTCAGGGACGCGGCCCATCCCCGGGGGACGAGCGTCGAGGTCCGGGATCTCTTCTTCAATCTTCCGGCCCGCCGCAAGTTTCTCCGCTCGGAGGCCTCGGAGCTGAACCTCATCGCCCGGTTTGTCAGGACGATCGCCCTGGCCTTCCCCGAGGTCGGGTTCGCCCTGGTCAACGGCCGGCGGGAGATCCTGAGCTGGCCGCGCGCCGGGAGCCTGAGGGACAGGCTGTTCCAGGCCCAGGGCGGCGACGCCTCGGACCGGCTCCTGGAAATGGACGCCACCCGGGGGGAGAGCCGGTTGACGGGTTTCGCGTCCCGGCCGCCCCTGGGCCGGAGCGACAAGGCAGAGCAGCATTTCTTCGTCAACCGACGGCCGGTCAAGGACCGGGTCCTTCAGGCGGCGCTCAACCAGTCCTACCGGGGGTTGCTTGAAAAGGGCCTCCATCCCGAGGCCTTTCTTTTCCTCAGCATTCCTTACGGCGAGGTGGACGTCAACGTCCATCCTGCCAAGTCAGAGGTCCGCTTCCTGGACTCCCAGGCGGTTTTCCGGCTGGTCGCGCAGGCCGTCGAGCGCGCCGTCCTGGGCTCGGCCGGGGTCAAGCCCCTGGAGCTGCCCGCCGAAGCGGCCGTGACGGAGGCCGGGGCTTTCTCCGTTCGAGAGCCGGGGCGGGCGGAAACGGATTTTTGGAGAGTCTCCCCCGGCGGCCGGCGCGACGCCGGCCTGCTCTTTCCGGGAAGGCCGGACGGTCCGGTCGCCCGGCCCAGGGTCCTGGGCCAGCTCAGGGACACGTACATCGTCGCCGCGGACGAGGAGGGGCTGCAGGTCATCGACCAGCACAACGCCCATGAGAAGGTCCTGTTCGAGCAGTTCAAGGAAGCCCGGGCCGCGGGGAAGATGCCCCGCCGGCAGGTTCTTCTGCCCATTCTCTTCGACCTTCCGCCGGACCGGGCGCTTCAGGCCGAGGAAAACGCCCCGCTCTTCGAGGAAGCCGGGTTCCGGGTGGAGTTTTTGGGCGGCCGGACCTTCAGCCTCAAGGAGTTTCCGGACATCATGTCCGTCGAGGAAGCCTTGAGCGCATTCCTGTCGCTGTTGGAGGAGAGGGAAGGGCGGGGGGCGGATTGGAAACAGGACGGCATCCTGGCCTCCCTGGCCTGCCGGGCGGCGGTCAAGGCCGGACAGCCCTTGTCCGTCGAAAAAATGGAGGTGCTGGTCGAGGCCCTCTTCCGTCTGCCGCACCACGCCCTCTGTCCCCACGGCCGTCCGATCCTCGTCCGCCTGGACGTCGCCCAGATCGAGCGCGGCCTGAAGAGGCCGCCAAATTGACAGGTCTCGAAGCCTTCTGCTAAGATGGCGGCGCATTCCGTCCCGGGCGCGACAACCGACCTTTCCCAGCCGTCGGCGGCTTTCATTCCGGCCGGGACCGGGGAGTGGCGCAGCTTGGTCAGCGCGCCTGCCTTGGGAGCAGGAGGTCGTCGGTTCAAATCCGACCTCCCCGATCGACGGACAGAGGCCGCCCGCCTCGCCAGGATGGAACGTCAGGGAGCGCGCCTGTAGCTCAGGTGGATAGAGCAGCTGCCTTCTAAGCAGCGGGTCGGGAGTTCGAGTCTCTCCAGGCGCGCCACAACGGCTCGAGAGAGGATGCCCATGACGGACCGGCGGGCGATCCGCGACGGCTTTCCCGTGACGCGGGAGCGCGTCTGTCTCATGAGCGCCGCCATGTCGCCCCTGCCGCGGCCGGTGTTCGACCGGATCACGGCGGAGTACCGGAAGCTCCTCGAGGAGGGCGACATCCATTGGACGGAGGACAGGGGCGCTTACCGGGCTTTGAGCGGGGAGCGGGCCATACTCGAAGAATGCGTCTGATCCCCCGCCGTTTGCCCGGCGGCGGAGAGTGTGCTATAAAAAAGACGAAGCTGCAGGGGAGAAAATGAAAATCATGTCGCGGCGGCGGGTCGGGGGAAGCGTTTTCCTGGCCCTGTGGCTCGCCTCTGCCGTTCCCTGTTTCCCGTCTTCTCCGGCCCAGGTCGATCCGTTCTACCTCAAAGCCCTGTCCGAGGGGGAGAGACTGTACGCCGCTGAGGATTACGCCAACGCCGTCCTCAGCCTGGAGATCGCCGTCTTCGGCCTTCAGGGAGACCGCCCGAACATGATGAAGGCGCTGGGGTATTTCGCCCTGGCCGCCTACCGGTCCGGTCAGGCCGACAAATCGCGCGAAGCCCTGAATCGTCTGACCGGTCTGACGGGCGGGGAGGGCTTGTCCGCGGCCCCCCTGGACGCGAAATCGAGCGAAGAGCTGGTTCGTCTCGCCGCTTTTTTCAGGCAGGAGCCCTCGGCGGCCGAACGGCCTCCGGGAGGGCCGTCCCGCGTCCTCGAGCCGGTCCGGCCCGAGAAGAAAAAGACAAAAGAGGAAGAGGGCGGCCTGGACAGGATGCGCCTGTCCGAGGCGGAGAAGAGGGTCAAGGACGAGCCCGGCGACGCGGAACTCTGGATCGAGCTTTACGAAGCCCATCGCCGTCTGCAGGATCCCCGCGCGGCGAAAAGGACGCTCCAGAGGCTGACGGCCGCGGTTCCCGAGGATCCCCGGGGCCCCTACCTTCTGGGCAGGATCCTTTACAGCGAGAGAAAATACAGGGATGCCGCCGGGCGGTTTGAAGAGGCGCTTTCCCTGTCCGGCGAAAGCGTGGCCGCAAGCCCCGCGGCCCTCAACAGCCTGGGCTATCTGATCCTGGCCCTGAACGCGCTGGGTAGGAAAAAGGAGGTCGGGGAAAGAGCTCTCCAATTCGTCGCCGCCGGGGACGAGGGAGCGATCGCCGGCCTGGACATGGAGAGCAGGGACATGGCCATCCTGGGAGGGATCCTGAAGCCCCTGTTTTCGGGGACGAAGGACGAGGCGCCGGCCGCAGCCGGCGAGGCGCCCGCGGCTTCTCCCCCTCCTCCCGCGAAGAAAAAGGCCGAAGCCGGAAGCCCGGCCCAGACCGAGGCGGCCGCCCTGGCCTATGGGGTCTTCGACCAGTTCCTCCAGGAAAACAACGCCTCCGCGGCGCGACGGACGCTGGACAGGCTCCTCGTTCAATATCCCTCGGAGACGAGAGCCGTGTTTCTCCTGGCGAAACTGGATTTCAGGGAGAGGAAATTCGAGGACGCGCGGAAGCGTTTCGAGGCCGTGATCGCGGAAGCGAGGCGGACCGGCGACCGGGAGCGGCTCCTGGCCGAAGCCGCGGCCCATCTCGTCCTCTGCGCCAGGGGGCTTCAGGGACATGACGCCGGGCGGGCCGCGGCCGGGGAATACCGCCGCGAACTCGAGGGGAAGGCGTTGGACGGACTCGGCCTGGAGGGCGCGGACAAGCAGCTCATCCGGGATTATCTGACCCAGGGAGCGGAGACCGGCGCGCCGGTGCGCGTCGTCACCCGCATCGGCTTTCAGGAGACCGCGGAGGAGCTGAGGATCGAAGTCATCTACGCTCCCCGGACCGGCTTCCGGACCTTCGTCCTGGAACGGGACAAGAAGATCATCGTCGACCTGTTCAACGTGTCCGGCATCACCTCCGAGCGCGTCGTCCCGGTGATGAGGCGGGGGGTTCAGACCATCCGGACCGGAATGTTCCAGGAAAGCACGGCCCGCGTCGTTCTGGACATCCAGGGAGAGGTCCCGGCTTACAGCCTCCGGGAGACGGAAGCGGGTCTCCTCATCCTCGTCCGCTGACCGGAGCGCCCGCGGCTCACTTCGTCTCGGCCAGCTTCTTGTAGATCTCGAACCGGTTCTTGGCCTCCAGCGCGGCCTGTTCGAAGAGCATCGCCGCGTTCTCCGGGAATTGCTGTTTGAGCGTCCGGTAGCGGATCTCGTTGTCGAGAAAAACTTGGTAGTCCGCCTTGGGCTCCTTGGAATCGAGGAGGAGGGGGTTCCGGCCCTGGCGGGCCAGCAGCGGGTTGTAGCGGTAGAGGAGCCAGTACCCGGTATCGACGGCCAGCTTCATCTCGGCCATGGGGCGGCTCATGTCGATGCCGTGGTTGATGCAGGGCGAGTAAGCGATGATCAAAGACGGCCCCTCGTAGGTTTCGGCCTCCAGGAAGGCGTTCAGGCAGTGCTGGTAATTGGCGCCCATGGCCACCGAGGCGACGTAGACGTTGCCGTAGCTCATGATCATCCGGCCCAGGTCCTTCTTGACCGTCTTCTTGCCCGAGGCGGCGAACTTGGCCACGGCGCCCGTGGGCGTGGCCTTGGAGGCCTGGCCGCCGGTGTTGGAATAGACTTCCGTGTCCAGGACCAGGAGGTTCACGTTGCGGTTCATGGCCAGGACGTGGTCCAGTCCGCCGTAGCCGATGTCGTAGGCCCAGCCGTCGCCGCCGATGCCCCAGACGCTCTTGTCGACGAAGAAATCCTTGAGGGACAGGATCTGCTCCAGCAGGGCCCGGTTCGCGCCGCCGGCCTTGGCCAGGGCTTCGGTCAGGGCCCGGACGGCGGCCCCGGCCGCCGCCTTGGCCTGGGCGTCGGTCTGCGACCAGAGGCGGAGGCATGTCTCCAGCGCCGCCTTCAGGGCGGGGGGCGCTCCCGCGGCCAGGAGCCTGGTGACCGACTCGTGGAGCAGGCCCCGGTTGGCGTCCACGGCCAGGCGCATCCCGAACCCGTACTCGGCGTTGTCCTCGAACAGGGAATTGGCCCACACCGGCCCCCGGCCCTCTTTGTCTTTGCAGAAGGGGATCGTGGGGAACGTGCCGCCGTAGATCGATGAGCAGCCCGTGGCGTTGGCGATGATCATCCGGTCGCCGAAGAGCTGGGAGGCCAGCTTGACATAGGGCGTCTCGCCGCATCCGGCGCAGGCGCCGCTGAATTCGAAGTAGGGCATGAGGAATTGGCTGCCCTTGACCGTCTCCCGCTTCGCGCCGTCCAGGACGTTGTCGGGCAGGCCGTCGAAGAAAGCGACCCGGTCCGATTCGCCCGCGGCGCGGGCGTCCTCGATGGGCGTGAGGTCGAGGGCCTTGACCTTGGCCGGACAGACGTGGACGCAACTCTCGCAGCCGTTGCAGTCCTCGACGTAGACCTGCAGCCTGTACTCCAGGTTCTTGTCGTTCCGGGTCTTGGACTTGACGGTGGTGAAGCCCGCCGGGGCGCCCTTCAGGTCGCGGGGGTCGATCTGCTTGGGACGGATGGCGGCATGGGGGCAGACGAGGGAGCATTGGTTGCACTGGGTGCAGTTCTCCGGGATCCAGCGCGGGACGACGACGGCGATGCCGCGCTTCTCCAGACGGGCCGTTCCCGTGGGCACGCGGCCGTCGATGGGCATCTTGGAGACGGGTATGGAATCGCCCTTGAAATGCATGACCGGCCCGATGACCGATTTGACGAAGTCGTCGGCGTCCTCGGGAACGAGCCGCGGCGCCGCGGCCGAGCGGGTGATCCGGTCGGGAACGGGAACGCGCTCCAGGGCCTCCGACGTCCGGTCCGCGGACTTCCAGTTCATCTCCACGACGTCCATGCCCTTGCGGATGAAGGTTTTCTTGATGGCCTCCTTGATCAGGCTCAGGGCCTCGGCCTCGGGCAGGACGCCCGAGACCTTGAAGAAGGCGGCCTGCATGATGGAATTGATCCTTACGCCCAGGCCGAGCTCCCGGGCGATCGTCAGGGCGTCGATGGTGTAGACCTTGATCTTCTTGTCGATGATCGTCCGCTGCATGTCCGCGGTCAGGTTGTCGAAGACCTCGTCGGCCTTCCAGTGGGAGTTCAGGAGGAACGTCCCGCCCTCGACGATGCCCTCCAGGATGTCGTAGCGCCCGATGTAGGAAGACTTGT
>VGJG01000030.1 GCA_016867615.1 Candidatus Aminicenantota bacterium
CGAGGAGGCTTCTGTTCTCCGCGAGGCCGGTCTTCGGGTCCCGGTCCTCATCCTCGGCTATGTGCCCCTCGACGGCCTCGGGGAGGCCGTCCGGCTCGGGGCCAGGCTGACCGTGTCCGACGAGCGGACGGTGGCGCGCTTGGCCGATGTTTGCCGGCGGATGAAGAAGAAGGCCTTCCTCCACCTCAAGGTCGAGACCGGCACCCATCGGCAGGGCATCCGGCCGGAGGACGCGCCGCGCCTGGCCCGCAGGATCCTCGCCCGACGGGAGCTCGTCCTCGAGGGGCTGTCCTCGCATTTCGCCAACATCGAGGACACCACCGACCCGAGCTATCCCCGGAAGCAGCTCGAGCTCTACACCGCGACCCTTGCCGCCCTGGAGCGGAGAGGGGTGCGCGTCCCGGCGGCCCACATGTCCTGCACGGCCTCGGCCATCCTCTTCCCCGAGACGCACCACGCCCTGGTCCGGGTCGGGATCGGCCTCTACGGCCTCTGGCCGTCCAAGGAGACCTTCCTCTCCTGCCGCCTGCAGAAGCGCCGCCCCATCGAGCTCCGCCCCGTGCTGAGCTGGAGATGCCGCGTCTCCCAGGTGAAGCGGGCGCCGCGGGGCGCGGCCATCGGCTACGGCGGCACCTACCGGACGACGCGCCCCTCGAAGCTCGCCGTCCTGCCCGTGGGCTACAGCGACGGCTACGGACGGGCGCTGTCCAACGCTTCCTTCGTCCTCATCCGAGGCCGCCGGGCGCCCGTGCGCGGGCGGGTGGCGATGAATTTCACCGTGGCGGACGTGACCGACATCCCCGGCGTCCGCCTCGAGGACAGGGCCACGCTCATCGGCCGGGACGGGGAGGACGCCTGCTCCGCGGAGCACCTGGCCTCGCTGACCGGCACGATCGCCTACGAGGTTCTCTCCCGCATCAGCCCCGTTCTCCCCAGGGTCCTCGTTTGACGGTCCGGCTCCGCCGGCTCTAAATCCTATAATATTGATATGATTACTTGATTTTTAGGACGACGGGATTTATAATGTCCAAAGACGTGGTAATTCGGGCGGGAACATTTTATAGTATGTCCTTACCGCAAGGAGCGAAGCGATGAAGGAAGAAATCCAAAAATCCCTCAATAAGATCCGTCCCGGCCTGCAGGCCGACGGCGGGGACGTCGAGCTCGTGTCCGTGGAGAACGGCCTGGTCAAGGTCAAGCTCAAGGGCGCCTGCGGCGGATGCCCCATGTCCCAGATGACCCTCAAGATGGGCATCGAGCGCCAGCTCAAGAAGGATGTCCCGGGCGTGACGGAGGTCGTCTCGGTCTGAACGGCCGCCGCCCGCGGAGGGGGGAGATGAAGCGCGTCTATCTCGACCACATCGCCGCCACGCCCCTCGACCCGAGGGCGCTGGAGGCCATGCTGCCCTTTCTCCGCGAGCGGTTCGGGAACCCGCAGAGCATCCATTCTTTCGGCCGGCCCGCTCAGGAGGCCGTGGAGGAAGCCCGGGCGCAGGTCGCCCGCCTCATCAACGCCTCGGCCGAGGAGATCTTTTTCGTCTCGAGCGGCTCGGAGGCCAACAACTTCGCCCTCAAGGGGCTGGCCCTCGCCCGGCGGGACAAGGGACGGCACCTGGTCCTCTCGGCCGTCGAACACCAGTCCGTTCTCCACGCGGCCAAGAGCCTCGAGCGGCAGGGGTTCAAGACGACGCTCGTCGGCGTCGACCGGGAAGGGCTCGTCGACCCCGAGCGCCTCGCCGCGGCCGTCACCCCCGAGACGGCCCTCGTCTCGGTCCAGCTGGCCAACAACGAAGTGGGCACGGTCGAGCCCGTGGCCGAAGTCGCGCGCCTCTGCAGGCCGCTCAGCGTCCCGGTGCACACCGACGCCGTGGCCGCGGCGGGCAGCATCCCCGTCGATGTCCGCGCCCTGGACGTCGACGCCCTGAGCCTGGCCGGCGACCAGTTCTACGGTCCCAAGGGCAGCGCCGCCCTGTACGTCCGCAAGGGTGCGCGCCTCCTGCCCCTCATCGACGGAGGCATCCAGGAGGGCGGGCGGCGGGCCGGGACGGAGAACGTGGCCGGGATCGTCGGCCTGGGCCGGGCGGCCGCCCTGGCGGCCGAGGAGCTCGAGTCCCGGTCGGTCCGGGCGGCGGCGCTCCGCGACCGGCTCATCGACGAGCTGCCCCGCAGGGTCGAGCAGGTGACGCTCACCGGGCACCGGTCGCGCCGGCTGCCCCATCACGCCAGCTTCTGCGTCGCTTTCGTCGAGGGCGAGGCCATGCTCCTCAACCTCGATCTCAAGGGGTTCGCCGTCTCGAGCGGTTCGGCCTGCACCTCGCGGGCCCTCAAGGCCTCCCACGTGCTTCTGGCCATGGGCCTCGACCATGCCCTGGCCCAGGGGTCGCTCGTCTTCAGCCTCATCGAGGGAACAGCGGCCGGGGACATCGAGTCCCTGCTGGACGTTTTCCCGCCGATCGTTGAGCGGCTGAGGGCCCTGTCCCCCCTGTACACCCAATACCTCGAGGAGAAGGGGAAATGAACTACACCGACAAAGTCATGGACCATTTCCAGAATCCCCGCAACGTGGGCGTCCTCAAGGACGCCGACGGGGTGGGCAAGGTGGGCAACCCCGTGTGCGGGGACATGATGACCTTTTATATAAAGGTCAAGGACGAGCGGCTGGCGGACATCAAGTTCCAGACCTTCGGCTGCGGGGCGGCCATCGCCGTCTCGAGCATCGTCAGCGAGATGGCCCGGGGCAAGCCGCTCGGGGAGGCCATGGAGATCACCAACGAGCGCGTGGCCGAGGAGCTGGGCGGCCTGCCCAAGAACAAGCTTCACTGCTCCAATCTGGGCGCCGACGCCCTGCACAAGGCCATCGAGGATTACCGCGCCCGCCGGGGAGAAGCCGCGGACGCCAAGAAAAAGGGGAGCGGCCCGGCGGGGTGCTGCTGCCCGTACTGCGAGGGGCCGATGGAGGGCGCCGAGGGGCTGTGCCGATCCTGCCATATCGAGCTCGAGGAATGCCCCGTGTGTCACAAGTCCACGAAAGCCGGCGAGGATGCCTGCAGCCACTGCGGAGCGAAGATGCCCCCGGCTTGAGCCGCCCGCCGGGGCTCCGCTGGAGGAGGTCCCCGGAAGGCGACCTGGAACGACGATATGAAGGCCGATAAAAAGCTCGATTGCTACGGGCTCCTGTGCCCGGTGCCCATCATCCGGACGGCCAAGGCCGTCAAAGAGATGAAGGTCGGAGAAATCCTGGAAGTGTCCTCCACGGATGCGGGGATCAGGGAGGACATGCCCGCCTGGTGCCGGACCACCGGCCAGGAATTCCTCGGCCTGGAGGAGGAGGGCGAGGTCATCAAGGCCTATGTCCGCAAGGCGAGGGAATGAGGTACGAAGAGCTGAGGGAGCGCCTGGCCCGTTTGAAGGCGGCGCGGCGGGCCGTCATCCTGGCCCACAACTATCAGGCGGGGCCCGTCCAGGACATCGCCGATTTCGTCGGCGATTCCCTGGAGCTCAGCCGCAAGGCGGCCGCCGTCGAAGCGGAGACGATCGTCTTCTGCGGGGTCCATTTCATGGCCGAGACGGCGGCCATCCTCGCCCCGAGCAAGACCGTCCTCCTCCCGGACGCCGGGGCCGGCTGTCCCATGGCCGACATGATCACCGCCGACGAGCTGCGCCGCTGGAAGGAGCGCCACCCCGGGCGGAAGGTCGTCTGTTACATCAACACCTCGGCCGAGGTCAAGGCCGAGAGCGACGTGTGCTGCACGTCGGCCAACGCCGTGCGCGTCGTGGAATCGCTCCCGGACGAGGAGGTCCTGTTCGTCCCCGACAAGAACCTGGCGGCCTTCGTCGCCCGGAACAGCCGCAAGAAGATCATCGCCTGGGACGGGTACTGCTACGTCCACCACCATATCTACCCCGCCGACGTCGCCGCCGGGCGAAGGGAGCACCCCGAGGCCGAGGTGTGGGCCCATCCCGAGTGCCGGCCCGAGGTCATCGACCTGGCCGACAAAGCCCTGTCCACCGGCCAGATGATCGCCGAAGCCCGCCGCACCGCGCGGAGGGAGGTCGTGGTCGCCACCGAGGCCGGGATCACCTACCGGCTGAAAAAGGAGAACCCCGGCAAGGAATTCCACCCCGTCAAGCACACCGCGCTGTGCGCGAACATGAAAAAAACAACACTGCCGAAGGTCCTGGCCGCCCTGGAGGGGGGCGGGACGCGGATCACGGTCCCCGAGGACATCCGCCTTCGGGCGCTGGGCGCCATCGAGCAGATGATACGAATTTAAAATGAGGAGACACAAAATGAAAAAGATGACCGAGGAAAACCTGAAGAACGCCTTCGCCGGCGAGAGCCAGGCCCACATGAAATACTCGGCCTTCGCCGACAAGGCGGAGAGCGAGAGCCTGCCCAACGCGGCCCGGCTGTTCCGGGCGAACTCCTTCGCCGAGCAGGTCCATGCCGTGAACCATCTCCGGGCCCTGGCGGGCATCAAGACAACCCTCGAAAACCTCCGCGAGGCCATGGGCGGAGAGAACTTCGAGGTCGAGGAGATGTACCCGGCCTACATCAGCGTCGCCGTGGAGCAGGGGGAGAAGGCCGCCGAGCAGACGACGCGCTGGGCCCTGGCCGCGGAGAAGGTCCACGCCGGGCTGTACAAGAAGGCCGCCCAGGCCCTGGCCGGGGGGAAGGACGCCGATTTTACGAGCATCCAGGTCTGCGGCGCCTGCGGCTGGACCGGAGAGGGCGAAGCGCCCGACAAGTGCCCGCTCTGCGGCGCGCCGAAAGAGAAGTTCAAGAGGTTCTAGCCCGATGAAGCTTTCCAGCCGCCTGAAGCCCCATGAAGTCCTGGCCGCAGCCGTGAAGTCCGAGGCCGACGCCGCGGGCCTCTATGCCGCGATCAAGGAGAAAGTCCGCAGCCGCCTCCTGCTGCGCAAGCTCGATTTCCTGATCTTCGAGGAGAAGAAGCATCGCCGGATCCTGGAGACGCTTTTCGGTCAGCACTTCCCCGGCCAGGCCCTGAAGCTTCCCGCCCTCTCGCTGCTGCCCGCCTCGCTGCGCGTCAACCCCAAGACCCTGACCGTTCCCAAGCTCTTCCGGACGGCGCTCAAGGCCGAGAAGTTCTCCGAGGAGTTTTACCTGGCCGCCCGCGCCTCGATGAAAGACGCCGCGAGCCGCAAGATCCTGGAGTACCTGAGCCGGGTCGAGAGGAGCCACTATTTCCTCGTCCAGTCCGAGATCGACCTCCTGGAGAGGTTCCCGGATTCCTACAAGGTCGAGGAAGCCCACCTCGGCGAGGACCTCGTCCACGTCGGCCCCTGAAGCCCGAAATCACGCCCGGCCCGTCGCGGGTCTCAGACGCACAACCGCCGGTGCGTTTTTTTGGGGGGGGTAGCCGGCCTCGGCAGGCCTTTGATCCTGAAGTTGTCGCCGCGCCGGGCTGAGGCGCCGGAATCGCCCCAAACAAGCAGGCCGGCTGACCTCTCTGCGAGACCAACCCACGGCGAATGGAAGAGAGCCCAACAGATTGATTTGATGCGCGGCGGAAGAAGGCTTGGGCGTCGAGGGAAGTCGGCAAGGCGCGATATTCATTGTTTCAGATGACGAAAAAAATGATATAATCCCCGCTTGGCCGCCGGCAAGGCGCGGCCCCGGAGGGAAGGGATGTTCAAGCACAAATGGCGGATCGCCCGCATTTTCGGGATCAACATCAACATCGACCCGAGCTGGCTGATCATCTTTTTTCTTTTCACCTGGAGTCTGGGGGGGCAGTTTTTCCCGACGAGGTATCCGGCCTGGCCCAGGTCGCTGGCCTGGATGATGGGGCTGCTGACGAGCCTTCTCGTTTTCGCCTCGGTCCTCGTTCACGAGCTTTCCCACTCCCTGGTGGCCCGGCAGCAGGGGGAGAAGGTGGGGGACATCACCCTCTTCCTCCTGGGCGGCGTGGCCCAGATCAACGACGAGCCCAAGAAGCCGCTCCGGGAGTTCGGCATGGCCATCGTCGGCCCGCTGTCGAGCTTCGTCCTGGCCGGGCTGTTTTTCCTCGTGTCCGTGTTCCTTCACCCGGCGAGCCAGCCCCTGTCCGCCGCGGCCCTCACCCTGGCGGTCATCAACACCGGCCTGGGAGTGTTCAACCTCCTTCCGGGCTTCCCCATGGACGGCGGCCGCGTGCTGCGCTCGATCCTCTGGCAGGCGACCGGGGACATGAGAAAAGCCACCCGCATCGCCTCGGCCGTCGGCCAGGGCGTCGCCTTCCTGCTCATGGCCCTCGGGTTCCTCCAGGTCCTGAGGGGCGTCTTCTCCGGGCTGTGGCTCGTCTTCATCGGCTGGTTCCTGCAGAGCGCGGCGGCCCACGGATACGAGCAGGTCGTCGTCCGCAGCGTGCTCCAGGGCGTCAAGGCCAGGGACCTGATGTCCACGTCCTTCGGCACGGTCCCGGCCTCGCTGACCATCCAGGCCCTGGTCGACGATTTCATCCTCGAGCGCAAGGAGCGGATGTTCATGGTCATGGAGGGGGACGACCTGCGGGGCATCGTCTGCCTGGAGGACGTCAAGGCCACGCCCCGGAAGGATTGGCCGCGGGCGCGTGTCCGGGACATCATGACCCCCAAGGAGCGACTGGAAGCCGTCTCTCCCGAGACCGACGGGAGGGTGGTGCTCTCCAGCCTGGCCGCCAAGGACGTCAACCAGGTCCCGGTCATGGAGTACGACGGAAGCCTGGTGGGCATCATCTGCCGCACCGACATCCTCCGCTATATCAAGCTCAAGACCGAGCTGGGCCTGTAGGCGCGGGCGCCGAGGAGGACGGATGGAAGGGCCGCGGAAAAGGATCGGCCCGATCGTCCGCATCCTGAGAAGGACCTACCCCGGCAGCCGGACCGCCCTCGAGTTCCGGAGCCCCCTCCAGATCCTGGTGGCCACGATCCTCTCCGCCCAGTGCACGGACGATCGGGTCAACAGCCTGACGCCCGCCCTCTTCCGAAAATACGGGACCGCGGCCGACTTCGCCGCGGCCGACCGGACGGAGCTCGAGACAGAGATCCGGCCCGCGGGTTTCTTCCGCAACAAAGCCAAGTCGATCGTCGGCGCCGCCGGCCGGATCGTCTCGGTTTACGGCGGAGCGGTGCCCGGTACGATGGAAGAACTCCTTACGCTTCCCGGCGTGGCCCGCAAGACGGCCAACATCGTCCTCGCCGCGGGCTTCGGCCGGGCCGAGGGGATCGCCGTGGACGTCCACGTGGCCCGGCTGGCCGGCCGCCTCGGCCTGAGCCGCGAGAAGGTCCCGGAGAAGATCGAGCGCGACCTCCTGAGGATCGTTCCCCGCGGGGACTGGCTGGATTTCAACTTCATGCTCGTCAACCACGGCCGGGCCGTCTGCCGGGCCCGAAAGCCGCTCTGCGCCGCGTGCCCCCTCGGAGCGCTCTGCCCCTCGGCGGGACAACTCTGCATGGCGCGGGCCAAGGTCGGAGCAGGGCGCAAGTCGAGTAAATAGAGCCGCCAGGAAAACTCGGGCGAGAGGCGGGTTCTTCGGGCCGGCAGGAGCCCGTGCCGGGGAGAGGGAGATGATCCACGAGGCGAGTCACTGGCTTCCGGACGAAAGAGGGACCGTCGTCTGCGGCCTGTGCGGCCACCGCTGCCGCATCAAGCGCGGGGATTTCGGCGTGTGCGGCGTCCGCAAGAACCTCGAGGGACGCCTCGTGACCTGCGCCTACGGCGAAGTCATCGCCGCCCACGTGGACCCGATCGAGAAGAAGCCGCTCTATCATTTCCAGCCCGGGTCGCGCTCCCTGTCGATTGCCGCGGCGGGCTGCAACTTCCGCTGCCCCTTCTGCCAGAATTGGGAGATCTCGCAGCTGCGCCACGCGGACGGGAGCGTCAGGGGGAGCCGGCCGCTGCCTCCGGAGGAGGCCGTCCGGATGGCCGAGGCCTCGAACTGCCGGAGCGTCTCCTACACCTACACCGAGCCGACGATCTTTTTCGAGTACGCCGCCGACTGCGGCCTCTTGGCGAAGCGTGCCGGGCTGGCCAACGTCTTCGTCACCAACGGCTACATGACCGCCGAAGCCCTGGAAGCGGCCCGGCCGTGGCTCGACGCCTGTAACGTGGACCTCAAGGCGTTCCGGGAGGAGACTTATAAAAGGATATGCGGCGCCCGGCTCGAGCCCGTCCTGGAGTCGATCCGGCTCATGGCCCGGCTGGGGATATGGGTGGAGGTGACGACCCTGGTCGTGCCCGGACTGAACGACGGGACGGACGAGCTCCACGACATCGCCCGGTTCATCGCCGGAGTCGGGGCCGAAATCCCCTGGCACATCAGCCGCTACCATCCGGATTACAAATACGATGAGGCGCCGCCCACGCCGCTCGAGACCCTGAAAAAAGCGGCGTCCATCGGAGCGGAGGAGGGGCTGCGCTTCGTTTACATCGGAAACGTCGCGGCCGGCGCCGACGACACGCTCTGCCCTTCCTGCCGGGCGACGCTCATCAAGCGCTCGGGCTTCTCGGTCTCCGCCGACCGCCTCCGCGACGGCCGCTGCCCCCGATGCGGGGCGGCGATCCCCGGCGTCTTTTTCTAGGCCTTTCGCAGGTTGAATGTCCGAGTCACGTTTTTTCGACGGGAAAAATTCTCTCTAGAAAATTGCGGATAAGAAGGAATATCCTTCCCGGAGGGTGTCTTTTAGTTTTTTCTCGATAATTCTTGATATCATGGTATCCATATTAGAAAAATATGGATACCATGTCAGCCAATTCCACCATTGTTGTGTCCAGGCAAAGCCATTAAGATGGAAGCGGAGGCGAGATTGGAGCGCTACCGGTTTCTCGACCACACGGCCGACGCCAAGTTCGAGGCCTTCGGCGCGACGCTGGAGGAGGCCTTCGGGAACGCCGCGCTGGCCGTGGCCTCGGTGATGTGGGACTGGTCCCGGGTCGGACGCCGGACGCGGATTCCGGTCGAAGTCTCGGGCCCGGACCGGGAAAGGCTGCTCTTGGACTTTCTCGAGGAGGTCCTTTACCTGCTCGACACCCGGGGCTTCCTCCTGGCGGGCGTGGAGAACGTCGGCATCCGGGAGGACGGCGGAAGCTGGCGGCTCTCGGCCGACTTCCTCGGGGACGCGGACCCCGACCGCTACGAGATCACCGGCGAAGTCAAGGCCGTCACCCTGAACGAGATGCGTGTCGCAACCGGTCCCGGGGGGGCCTCGGTCCGGGTCGTCATCGACCTTTGAGGAGAGACATGGAGTTAAAGAAGCTCAACGACAACACCTGGGAGATCCCGCGGCAGGGGGAGATGAAGGTTCCGGCGGTCGTCTACGCCTCGGCCCGGCTCATGGAGGACATCCGGCGCGACCAGACCCTGACCCAGGCCCGCAATGTCGCCTGCCTGCCGGGCATCCTCGACAAAGCCTATGTCATGCCCGACGCTCACCAGGGATACGGCTTTCCCATAGGCGGGGTCGCGGCTTTCGACGCCGGAGAGGGGATCATCTCGCCCGGCGGAGTGGGCTACGACATCAACTGCGGCGTGAGGCTTCTGCGCACTGATTTCCGGGAGGACGACATCTCGGCCCGAAGGCGCGAGCTCCTGGCCGAGATCTTCAAGGAGGTACCGGCCGGCGTGGGCAAGGGAGGGGTGACGAAGCTCGGCAGGGGAGAGCTGCGGGAGATCTTGGTCAGGGGAGCCGCATGGGCCGTGGATCAGGGCTACGGGACGAAGGAAGACCTGAGCTTCACCGAGGAGAACGGCCGGATGCCGGGCGCCGAGTGGCGGCACGTTTCGGAGCGGGCCATGGAGCGGGGCATCCCGCAGCTCGGAACGCTCGGCGCCGGGAATCATTTTCTCGAGTTCCAGAAGGTCGAGAAGATTTTCGACCCCGGGACGGCCCGCGCTTTCGGCATCGACGAGGAGGGGCAGATCCTGGTCATGATCCACTGCGGCAGCCGCGGGCTGGGGCACCAGGTGGCCACGGACTACATCAAGCTCATGGAGGACCGGGTGGGGGTCAAGGGCCTTCCCGACCGCGAGCTCGTCCACGCGCCGCTCGGCTCGGACGTCGGCCGGGAGTACTACGCCTCGATGGCCGCGGCGGTCAACTACGCCTTCGCCAACCGCCAGATGATCGCCCACTGGGTGCGGGAGGTTTTCAAGCGGGTTCTGGGGCGCTCGGACGGCATGCGGCAGGTGTTCGACGTCTGCCACAACGTGGCCAAGCTCGAGACGCACGAGGTCGGCGGCGGGAAGAGGAAGGTCTGCATCCACCGCAAGGGCGCGACGG
>VGJG01000031.1 GCA_016867615.1 Candidatus Aminicenantota bacterium
ACGGGCGCCGAATCCCCGGAACCGATGATCCAGAGCGTGGGCTACGCCTCGGGCTGGTTCGTGGACACCTACCGCGGCCGGCGACGGGTCCACCACGGGGGGAACATCGACGGCTTCACCGCCCAGGTGGCCCTCTGGCCCCGGGACGGGATCGGCGTCGTCGCCCTGGCCAACATGAACGGCACGGCGCTCCCCGAACTCCTGGCCCGGTACGCGGCGGACATGCTGCTCGGACTGGAGAGCCGGGACTGGATCGGCGAGACGGCCGCGCAGCTGGCCGTGGCGCGCGCGGCGGGGGAGGAGGCGGAGAAGAGAGGCAAGGCCCGCCGGGTGACGGGCACCAAGCCCTCCCACGGGCTCGGGGAGTACGCGGGCGCCTACCGCCATCCCGGCTATGGGGATCTCGAAGTCACCCTGCGCGGCAAGAACCTGGCCTTCGCCTACAACGGCATCGCCACCCCGCTGGAGCACTGGCATTATGAGACGTTCAACGGGCTCCGGGGCGACGACCCGACCTTCGAGAATTTCAAGATCACTTTCGGGACGAGCGAGGCCGGACGCGTCGCCTGGGTCGAAGCCCGGCTCGAACCGACGCTGGAGCCGATCCGGCTGACGAAAAAGCCCGAGGCGAAGCTGTTCGACCCGGAGCACCTGAAGAATTGCGTCGGCCGCTACCAGCTGCCCGGCCAGACGGCGACGGTCAGCCTGAAGGGCGCCGCCCTGTCCCTCGTCCTGCCCGGACAGCCCGAGTTCGACCTCGTGCCCGCGCCCGGAGACGAGTTCGTCTTCAAACAGGTGAAGATGATCAGCCTGCGCTTCCTCGCGGACAGCCGGGGGAAAGTGACGGGTTTCGAGCTGACCCAGGGCGGGTCCGTGTTCGAGGCGAAACGCATCGAGGATGAGTAACGGGACCCCCCTCCGCTATGGGGGCTTCGGGGCGAATCCGGCGCCTTAAGCCCGCGATGATCGCCCCGGACAGTCAGGCCGGCTGAGCTCTTGGCGATACCAACCCACAGGGAATGGAAGAGAGCCGAGCAAATAAAGGAGGTCGTATCATGGACTTGAAGATCGCGGGCTTGTACGAGGAGTACAGGCGCGGGGCATTGGGGCGCCGCGAATTCCTGAGGAAACTGGCTGCGCTGGCGGGCGGCGTCGCGGCCGCCGCGGCGCTGCTTCCCCGCCTCGAGGGAGGGGAAGGCGGGGAGCAAATCGTTCCTGCCGACGACCCCCGCCTCGAGACGGGATACGTATCCTATCCCTCGGAGACCGGAGCCATGCGGGCCTACCGCGCCCGTCCCGCGGGGGACGGCAGGCATCCGGGGGTGATCGTCATTCACGAAAACAGGGGGCTCAACCCTCACACGGAGGACGTCGCCCGGCGCGTCGCCCTGGAGGGATACGTCGCCGTCGCTCCCGACGCCCTCTCGCCCCTGGGCGGCACGCCCCAAAACCCGGACGAGGCCCGGCCGCTCTTCCAGAAGCTCGACCGCGCGGCGAACACGAAGAATTTCGTCGCGGCCGTCGCCTACCTCAAGACGAACCCCCAGACGACGGGCAAGGTCGCCTGCATGGGTTTCTGCTGGGGCGGGGCGGTCACGAACCAGGTGGCCGTGCATGCGACCGACCTGGCGGCCGCCGTTCCGTTCTACGGCTCGCAGCCCGCGGCCGAGGACGTACCCAAGATCAAGGCCGCCTTGCTGATCCACTACGCGGGCGATGATGAGCGGATCAACGCCGGGATCCCGGCCTTCGAGGAGGCGCTCAAGAAGGCGGGCATCGAGCACGAGATCCACCTCTACGAGGGGACGGGGCACGCCTTCTTCAACGACACGGGCCAGCGCTACAACAAGGAGGCCGCCGACCTGGCCTGGCGCCGGACGGTAGAATTTTTCGGGAAGAAACTTAAAGGATGACCGTCCGCCGCCATGCGGCGGCCACGGCCTCGACGAACGGGCGGCAGTGGGTGAAAAACCGCTTGTAGCCCGGGCAGAGATGGTTTCTCTCCGGTCCGCCGTCCGGGTCGGGAATGAAGCGGTTCTTGGGGCACTCCCCGTGGCACATGTCCCTGACCTCGCAGCTCAGGCAGACGCCCGGCAAGCGTTCGAGCTTCGCCATGCCGAATTGTCTCTGCGCCGGGGATTCGAGCATGTCCTCCAGGGGCGTCTCGCGGATGTTCCCTAACCGGTGCTCCGCGTCGACGAAGTGATCGCAGGAGTAGACGTCCCCGTTGCGCTCGACGACCGGCACGTCCCCGCACTCGGGCCGGAAGAGGCACAGGGAATGCTCCTGGCCGAAGGCCGTCCGGGCGGCTTCCTCGAATATCTGGACCTTGATGCGGCCGATGTCCTTTTCCAGCCATTCGTCGAAGACGGCGCACAGGAATTCCCCCCAGGCCTCGGCGGGAACCGTGCGGCGGCCGACTCCCGCGGCGACGCCTTCGAGGGGCTCGACCAGGGGCAGGAAGCTTATGAAAGAGGCTTCGATGCTTTTAAAAAAGCCGTACACCCCGGCGGGCAATCCGGCGTTGTGGACGCCGACCGCGCAGAGGATGTCCGTCGGCACGCCGTGCCGCCGCAGGATTTCGTAGCCCCGCAGCGCCCGTCTGAACGTCGGACGGCCGTCCGGCGCGCGGCGGTGGACGTCGTGGATCTCTTCCGGCCCGTCGAGACTGAGCCCGACCGAGAATCCCGCCTCGGCCAGGAACGCGCCCCAGCCGTCGTCGATCAGGGTGCCGTTCGTCTGCATCCCGTTGGCGATCGACCTCCCCGCGGGCCGGAGCCGCGTTTGGACTTCCACGGCCCTGCGGTAGAACTCGAGTCCGGCCAGCGTCGGCTCGCCGCCGTGCCAGGAGAAGCGGATGATCTCGTCGGAAGAGGCGGAGATATGCCGGGCGATGTACTCCGCCAGCATGTCGTCCGCCATGCGCTTCGCCTCCCGGGTCCCGGCCGGAAGCCCTTTCTCCAGGTAATAGCAATAGGCGCAGGCGAGGTTGCAGTCCGCCCCGGCGGGTTTGGCGAAGACTTGGAAGCTCCGGCCGGCCGGGCTCATGTCACGTCCGCCGGCCGTCGCGGACGACGAACCGGCCGTTCTTGAACGCGTGGCGGATGGGGTTGCGGCCGAGCTCATAGGCCAGGTGGGCGTAGTGCGGGATGTCGCAGAGAAGCGCGTCGGCCTGCAGGCCGGGCTCGAGACGGCCCGACCGGTCCTCTCTTCCGGCGGCGTATGCGGCGTTGGCCGTGGCGGCGACGATCGCCTCCTCGACGTTCAATCCCAGGGTGAATACGCCGAGCTGCAGGACGAGGTGCATCGAGGCGACCATCGAGCTCCCGGGGTTGAAGTCCGATCCCAAGGCCACGACCGCCCCGGCCTCGATCAAAGCCCGGGCGGGCGCGCGGCGTTCCAGCCTGAGGAAGAACGGCACTCCGGGCAGGAGCACGGCCGCCGTGCCGCTCGCGGCGAGCTTGCGGATGCCCTCTTCGGACACGGCCAGGAGATGCTCGGCCGATCGGGCGCCCTCCTCGGCGGCCAGGGCGGCGCCCCCGAGGTCGGTGAACTCGTCGGCATGGACCTTGACCTGAAGCCCCGCGGCCCGGGCCGCCCGGGCCATGCGCCTCGTCTCCTCGGCGGAGAACACGCCCGTCTCGCAGAAAACGTCGAAGAACTCGGCCAGGCCCCGGGACCGGACTTCGGGGAGGATCGTGTCCAGGAGGAGGGCGATGTATTCCTCCCGGCGGCCGCGGTACTCGGGCGGGATTTCGTGGGCGCCCATGAAGGTCGGGACGATGTCCACGGGATGGAGGACGGCGGCCTTTTTCAGGGCCTGGAGCTGCTTGATTTCGTCCTCGAAGCTGAGTCCGTAGCCGCTCTTGGCCTCGACCGTGGTGGCGCCGTTGCAGAGCATGAGGTCCAACCGCTCCAGGCAGAGGCGGACGAGGTCCTCCTCCCGTGCGGCGCGCGTAGCCGCGACCGTGGTCAAAATGCCCAGGCCTTTCGCGGCCAGCTGCTGGTAGGTCCAACCCTGCAGCCTGAGGAGGAACTCCTCGGCGCGCGACCCGGCGAAGGGCAGATGGGTATGGCAGTCCACGAAGCCCGGCAGGACGACGAAGTCCCGGCAATCGACGGTCTCGGCCTCCGGCTCGAGACGGACCTCTTCCTTGAAACCGCGCTCGTCCCCGGCGTAAACGACCCGGCCCCGGAGCGCGGCCAGCCAACCGTTCTCCACCAAGCCGACGTCCGCCAGGGCGCTCCCCCTCTTGGGCGCGCCGCCGCGGCAGGTGAGCAGCTGCCGGCAGCCGGCCAGGACGAGGTCAGCTCGGCTCATAGTCCGAGGGGAAGCGTTTCCGGGTATGCTGCTGGTTCCTGAGGAACGTGGCCTTTTCGTACTGGTCCCATCTCCTCTCGGGGTCGGGCGGCTCGTGGGTCAGGGGCAGAGGCAGGGCTTTCATGTCGGAAGGAAGCGGGGAGGTCTCCCGGAAAACGGGGAAGGGGGGCGGCGTCTTTTTCCGGAAGACGGGCGCCGGCGGCGGCTCGAGGGGCGCGGTCTTTTCGGCGGCCGGCCGTCCGCTGAAGCCGGTGGCGATGACCGTCACTTTGGCCTCATCCTTCATCGTCTCGTCGATGACGGCCCCGAAGATGATGTTGGCCTCGTCGTGGGCCAGGTTGTGGATGAGCTCGGAGGCCTTGTTGACCTCGTGGAGCGTCAGGTCCCGTCCGCCGGTGATGTTGATGAGCACGCCCTGAGCCCCCTCGATCGACGTATCGGCCAGCAGGGGGCAGGAGATGGCTCTCTGGGCGGCCTCCACGACCCGGTTCTCGCCCTGGGCCTGGCCCGTGCCCATGAAGGCCATGCCCATGTTCTTCATGATCGACCGCACGTCCTCGAAGTCGCGGTTGATGAGGCCCGGGCGGGTGATGATGTCCGAGATGCCCTGGACCCCCTGGCGGAGGACGTCGTCGGCCATCTTGAGGGCGTCCGGGAAGGAGATCGAGGCGTCGCAGGTCTGGAGGAGGCGGTCGTTGGGGGTGGCGATGACCGTGTCCACGACCGTCCGGAGCTCCTGCAGTCCCTCCTGCGCCTGGCGCCCCCGGACCCGGCCCTCCCAGGTGAAGGGCAGGGTGATGACGGCGATGACCAGCATGTCCATGTCGGCCGCCAGCCGGGCGATGACCGGAGTTGCGCCCGTGCCCGTCCCCCCGCCCAGGCCGGCGGTGAGGAACACCATGTCGGCCCCGTGAAGTATGTTGGCGATGAGCTCCTGGTCTTCCAGGGCGGCCTGCTTGCCGATCTCCGGCCGGCCGCCGGAGCCCCGTCCCCGGGTCAGCTTGGTCCCGATCTGGAGCCGGGCCCGGGACTTGTTGAGGTTGAGGGTCTGGAGGTCGGTGTTGACGGCTATGAACTCCACGCCCTCGATGCCCATCTCGATCATGCGGTTGAGGGCGTTGTTCCCGCCGCCGCCGATGCCCAGGACCTTGATGGTGGCCCCGTGGTTGGGTTCGTCCGCCGGATGGAACTTGATCCTGTTGCCCGAGTCGTCTTTCATTGTCCTCCTCCTCTCAGCCTTCTCTCATCCAATTCTTGAACCGGGCCCACGGGCCCCGGCCTTTGTCCTTGACCGTCCGTCCGGCCTTCCTGTGCTGGACGCCGTACAGGAGCAGGCCCACGGCCGCGGAGAAATCGGGGGTGCTGACCCTGTCCAGAAGCCCGCCCACTCCGGCCGGGTCCCCGCGGCGCACGGGCAGGTCGAAGATTTCCTCGGCCACCTCTTCGATGCCCTCCAGCATGGCCGTCCCCCCGGTGAGCAGGACGCCCGAGTTCAGGGATTTCTCGTAGCCCATGCGTTTGATGTCGTTCTCCACGAGACGGAAGATCTCCTCGGCCCGGGGCTGGATGATGTCGGCCAGCAGGCGCCGGGACAGGATGCGCGGCTTGCGGCTGGGGCCGATGGCCGGCACCTCGATCGTCTCCTGGTCGTCGAGGAGCGGCCCGGCCATGCAGCCGTATTTCTTCTTGATCCTCTCCGCCTCGGGGATGGGGGTCCGCAGGCCGACGGCGATGTCGTTGGTGAAGTTGTCTCCGCCGAGGGGGATGACCGAGGTGTACCACAGGCTGCCGCGTTCGAAAATGGCCACCTCGGTCGTGCCCGCGCCGATGTCGATCAGGCCCACGCCCAGCTCCTTCTCGTCCTCGGTCAGGGTGGCCAGCGAGGCGGCGATCTGATTGAGGACGATGCCCTCGATGCCCACCCCGGCCCTCTCCAGGCAGACGCGCAGGTTCTGGACAGAGGTCACGGCCGAGGTGACGATGTGGACGTTGACCTCGAGCTTGATGCCGCTCATGCCCAGCGGCTGTTCCCGGGTGCCCTCGTGCTCGTCGACGATGTGCTCCTGGGGGATGACGTGGAGGATCTCCCGGTCGGGGGGGATGGACACCGCCTTGGACTGTTCCAAGGCGCGCCGGATGTCCTCGCGGGTGATCTTGCGGTCCCGGCTGGAGACGGCGATGACCCCCCGGCTGTTGAAGCTCTTGATGTGGGCCCCGGAGATGCCGACGTAGGCCGAATCGATCTCCACGCCGGCCATGAGCTCGGCTTCCTCCTGGGCCTTCTGGATGGCGGCCGCCGTGGCGTCCAGGTTGACCACGACGCCCTTGCGCAGGCCCCGGGACTCGGCCGAGCCGACGCCGATGACCTCGAGCTTCCGTTCCTCGGACACCTCGCCGATGACCGCCGCGACCTTTTTGGTGCCGATGTCCAGGCCGACGATGTAGTCGTTCTTTGGCATCACATCACCTCTCCTCGGACGGCGGGGGCCGCCGTCCCGATGATTCCGTCCCGCAGCCTGAGAACGGCCCTGCCCGGCAGGCGCAGGTCGACCGTCTCCAGGCTGCCGTAGGCCTCCTCCCAGCTTCCGGCCTGCTTGAGGTACAGGGCAACCTTGGCCTCGAACGCCTCGCCGCCCAGGAGGAGCCGGGCGGGATCGCCGCGGAGCCTCAGGGCGAGACAGTCCGGATCGGTGAGGTCGATCTCCTCGACCCGGGCGCGCAACGAGGGCAGGCGTTCCAGGCAGATCCGGGCCAGGCCGATCTTGACCGGGTAATCCTCCTGGAACAACCCGGCGTCCCTGAGCACGGGCAGGGAAGCCGGCGCCGCGGCGTCCGCCGTCCCGAGGAGAACGCCCTCCTCGTCGACCAGGAACAGCGCGCCCCGGTCCAGTACGGCCAGGGGCCGGCGGAAGGTGATATCCACCCGCAGCGTGCCGGGAAAGGCCTTGCGGATGCTGGCGCTCTTGACCCGGGGCAGGAGCTTGATCCGCGTCGCCAGCCGTTCGGTGTCGAGGAGGAGGAGGTTGGTCGACAGCAGCCGGGCCGCCTCTGCTTCCACCCCGGCGGCCGCCGGGTCCGTCCGGGGATGGACCTCGACCCGGCTCAGCCGCAGGTGATCCCATTCGAAGAGGAAGAGGCACAGGCGCTGCAGTCCGGTGAACACCGCCGCCTGAAGGAGGACGAAGAGGACGACATGCCACAGGCGGAGGGTCGTCCGCCGCCGTTTCTTGAGCGGGACCCGCCGTCCGCGCCGGTACTGGACCGCGGCCGCGGAGGGGGAGTCCGGGAGGCGGAGTCCGATGCTCATGGGGCCTTCTTCCCCTTCAGCCAGCGCAGCGTTTCCGGTATCGCCTTGGAGATGTCGCCCGCCCCGAGAAAGATCAGGATGTCTCCCGGCTCGGCCAGCTGCCGGATGAGGGCGGGGATCTTTTTCAGGTCGGGCTCGAAATGCGCGTCCTTGTGGCCCAGCCTCGAGATCTCCTCGTACAAGGCCCGGCCGTTGACGCCCACGAGCGGCGGCTCGCCGGCGGGATAGATCTCGGAGACGACGAGGACATCGGCCTGGTTGAAGGACGTCGCGAACTCGGGGAGGAGAAGCGACAGGCGGGAGTAGCGGTGCGGCTGGAACACGGCCACGACTCTCCGGGCCCATCCCTTCCGGGCGGCTTCGAGCGTGGCCCGGATCTCCGTGGGGTGATGGGCGTAGTCCTCGATGATCAGGATGCCGTTCACCTCCCCCCTGGGCTCGAAGCGGCGCCCCGTCCCGGTAAAGCTCTCCAGCGCCCCCAGGACCTTGGCCGCGGGAATATCGAGCTCCAGCCCCACGGCCAGGGAGGCCAGGGCGTTGAGGATGTTGTGCTTTCCGGGAACGTTGAGCTTCATCGTCCCCAGCGGCGCATCCTTGCGGAGCACGGTCGAGGAGCTCGAGAACCGGTCGAAGGAATGGTCGCGGGCCGTGTATTCCGCCTGGGCGGAGAATCCGTAGGAGATGACCCGCCGTTCGAGCCGGGGGATGAGGGCCTGGAGATGGGGGTCGTCGAGACAGAGGATGACGGGGCTGTAGAAGGGGACCTTGTTCGCGAACCGGACGAAGGCGGCTTGGAGCTCCTCCAGGGTCTGATACTGGTCCAGGTGCTCCCGGTCGATGTTGGTCAGGAGGGCGATGAAGGGCGAAAGGTAGAGGAAGGACCGGTCGCTCTCGTCGGCTTCGGCGACGATGAAGTCCCCCGTGCCCAGCTTGGCATGGGCGCCGACGGTGTTCAGGCGGCCGCCGACGATGATCGTCGGGTCGAAGCCCCCCGCTTCCAGGACGAGGGCGACCATGGAGGTCGTCGTCGTCTTGCCGTGGGATCCGGCCACGGCGACGCCGAGCTTCATCCGCATGAGCTCGGCCAGCATCTCCGCCCTGGGGATGACCGGGATCCTCCGCCGCCGGGCCTCCTGGACTTCGACGTTGTCCGGGCCGACGGCCGAGGAGATGACGACCACGTCGGCGTCCTGGACGTTCTCCGGGCGATGGCCGCGGTGGACGCGGGCCCCCAGGCGCTTCAGGCGCTTGGCCGCGGGGTTGACCTGAAGGTCCGAGCCCGTGACCGCGTAGCCCAGGTTGAGGAGCACCTCGGCGATGCCGTTCATGCCCGTGCCGCCGATGCCCACGAAGTGGATCTGCTTGAGCTTAAGGAACACTTTGTTGACCACTCAACCCTCCCCGGCGCGAATTCCCATGAGCTTCAGGCACAGGTCCGCGATCCGCCCGGCGGCGCCGTCCGTGCGCAGGGCTTCGAGACGGCCGGCCATGTCCCGCAGGAGTCCGGGCCGGTCGGCGTAGCAAAGGATGCGCTCGGCCAGCCTGTCGGGAGTGAGGACCGCTTCGCTCCAGACCTCCGCGCCGCCGGCTCGCTCGAGCTCGCGCGCGTTCTCCATCTGGTGCCCGCCCGCCGCCCGGCCGAAGGGCACCAGGATCGAGGCCCTGCGTCCGGCGATGAGCTCGGCCACGGTCGTGGCGCCCGCCCGGCAGAGGACGAGGTCCGAGCCGCCGAGGGCCGAGGCCATGTCCGTGATGAAGGGCGTGATTTCAGCCCGGGCAAAACCGGCCAGGCGGTAGGCCTCCCTGACCCGGGGCGCGTCCGCCTCGCCGGTCTGGTGGCGGATGGCCAGGCTGTTTTTCCGGGGAGCGAGCCGCTGGAGGCAACGGGTCATGACTTCGTTCAGGAACCGCGAACCCTGGCTGCCCCCGAAGACGAGGAGATTGAGCTTCCCGTCGGGAATCCTCGGCTTCAGGGCGGCGAATTCCTCCCTGACCGGGTTTCCCAGGAACACCCCCTTGCCCCTCAGGTCGGGCAGGGTCCGCTCGAAGGACGCGACCGCCTTCCGGACGAAAGGCAGAAGGAGCCTGTTGGTGAATCCCGGGCTGACGTTCTGCTCCAGGATGAGCGTCGGCTTGCCCAGGAGAGAAGCCAGGAGAACCACGGGTCCCGAGCTGTAGGACCCCGCGCCGACGACCAGGTCGGGCCGGAGCTTCTTCACCAGAAGGAATGCTTCGAGGAGCGCCGGGGGGACCTGGAGGAGGGAGGGAACGATCCGCCAGCCCCGGCCCCTGAGCCCGGCGATCCTCAGGGGAACGAACTCCTCTCCGGCCCGGGCCATGATCTCGGCCTCCACCTTGCGGCGCGACCCGACGAAGGACAGGCGCGCTGCCGGCAGGACGCGTCGCAGCGCGCGTCCCACGGCCAGCGCGGGAAAAACATGACCGCCCGTGCCGCCCCCGCAGATCACAACCCGCCGCGCTCTCACGCGTCCTCTCCTTCTGTCGAGCGGCGCTGGGAGATGTGGAGCAGGAGGCCGCCGGCCAGCAGGCTGCAGACCAGCGAAGACCGGCCGTAGCTGATGAAGGGCAGGGGCAAGCCCTTGGTCGGCCCGAGGCCGAGGACGATG
>VGJG01000032.1 GCA_016867615.1 Candidatus Aminicenantota bacterium
GGGAAGTTTCGGATATTTTCAGATGGGAGGTGCCTTTCGAGCTGCGGCCGGAGTCGAGAAAAACGGTCATCCGCTTCGGGCCGAAGTTCTTCGCCGACCTCTGTCCCGCCGGCTGCTACAAGGTCGACCTGGAGTTTTTCGACCCCCCTGCGGAACTCACCCTGATGTCCCTGGACTTCATGAGAGAGACCCGGGAGATGAGGGTCGACCCCCGCGTCGGCCGGATGCTCGTTTCGACGATCTACCTGGTTTTCGACGACAGGTTCATCTCCCCGGAATTCGTCATCCGTCACGAGGGCCGCATCGGCCGCCCGGTCCGGGGACGGATGCATTTTTTCCCCATTCCCAGCGCGGTTTTCGACAAAACATTGATGATCAGGCTTGATGAAAGATCCTACCCGAAGAGCGTTTTTTTCAGCGGGACGCATCCCTACCTGACGTTCTGGGCCAACAGCCGGCGGGACAACGCCCGGTACGCTTTCGATCTCGCCCTGCTGCCCGCCGGCTCGGGCAGAGGGCCGGAGGCCGCTCGGCCGCTCGCCTCCCATAACGTGGTGTTCCGGCACCGGAGCCGCCATCTGCTGGAGATCAAGGCCGACCCCCTTCCGGCGGAAGGGGACGCGTTCCTGTCCTTGTCGGTCAAGAACGCCTCGGGAAGAACCCTGACCGGCCGGAGCGCGTGGCTCGACTTTCGGGACGGAGCCTGGCGAATCCCAATCGGCGCATTGAATTGAACAATGCGCTGTGATAATTTATAAGGTTATGGCCCGATCCAGGCCGATAGTCCCGCGGAGAGAAAGGAGGAAATCTTTGAGGCTCCTTCATCTCAAAACGGTCTTGAGCGTGTTCCTGGCCCTTCTGGTTTGCGGCATCGCCGCGGAGGCCAGGGTTCGTCTGTCCGTCGGCCAGAGCGGCATATGTTATTCGCCGAGAATAATCTATGACGGCTCGGGCAACATCCATGTCTGCTGGGTGGACGCCTACAGCGATCACAGCGGCGACCTCATGTATTCCCGCTATGCGGCCGCCTCCAACCAATGGAGCACGCCCATCAACCTCAGCAACAGCGGACGGGTGGCCAGCGAGAGCATGATGCTGAACGCCATCGGGGTCGACAGCTCCCAACGCATTTATGTCGCCTGGGGAGAGCGGGGCTACGGAGTCCGCCTCAGGACCTGGTCCGGGGACTCCTGGGACTCCGCGGTCCATGTGGCCTCCTACGGCGACGCCGATTACATCCGGATGGCCGTCGACGGCGCGGGAAACCTGTTCCTCATCTGGTTCACCTGGGGAAGCCGGGAAGTCTTCTCCCGGTCCCGGGTGAACGGAACGTGGGAGGGCGTGCGCCTGCTCAGCAACCCGAACAATATGGGAAAATTTCCGGCCATCTCCACGAGGAATGGCGTCGTGGGGGCCGTCTTCACCGAGACGGTGGCCGATTATCAGACGATGTACACCCAGAGGTCGACGGGGCTCAACGCCTCCTGGAGCGCCCCGGTGGCCATCTATTCCGAATACCCCTGGGCCGCCCAGCATCCTTGTGTGCAGCTGGACTCGAACGGCACGCCCCACGTCGTCTGGGTGCGCGTCGATCAGTACGATTCCGGGAATTACGTCACCTATTCCTGGCGGTCGGGGTCGGGTTTCACCACGCCCTGGAACCTGAACGATTTCACTTACAACCACTGGCCCTTCATGGCCGAGAAGAACAACATCATCCACATCCTGTGGCAGGAGGGCTCCTACTACGGCGGAAGCATTTACTACCGCAGCGGGTGGGGAAGCAATCTGAGCGGGACGATGTACGTCGCCGATTCAGACGGGGCCATGCACATGGACCTGGAGGTCAGTCCCGCGGGCACCCTGGGATTCGTCTGGACGGCGGACGGGATCACCTATTTCGGCACGGCCTCGGGAGGCGGAGGCGGGGGCGGCGGGGGCGGCGGACCGGCTCCTCCCCCTCCCCCTCCCAATCAGCCCCCCACCGCCAATTTCCACTTCTTGCCGGATACGGGCTTCGCTCCGGCGGAGATCCAGTTCGATGGAACGTTGTCCTGGGACCCGGACGGGATCATCGTCCAGCACAACTGGCAGTTCGGAGACGGGAACCAGGCCACGGGGGGCAATGTCTTTCATACCTATCAGACCCAGGGGATCTTCCAGGTCAAGCTGACCGTCGTCGACAACGGGGGGCTGACGGCCAGCGTCGTCAAGCCGATCGAGATCCTGGGGGTTTATCCTCCCCGGAACGTGCGGTGGCAGACGTTCGTGGACGAAAGCGTCTTTTTGACCCGCTACGTGACCGAGGTCACCTGGGAGAAGAACCCCCAGAACGACAGGTTCAACATCGTGACCTACAGGGTCCATCGCAAGAACCAGGGCGAGTCCGGAGGATGGAAATGCATCGGCCAGACGACGGCGGATGTCTTCCGCTATCTGGATACGGACGTGAAACAGAAAGACATCTATGCCTACAGCATCACGGCCGTGGATTCCGAGGGGCACGAGAGCCGTATCGGCGCCCAGGCCGACCCGCCCTCGGGCGGCGAGGCGCAATCCTTCCCGGAGTCGCCTCCGGACCGGGCGCGAAAAGGAAAGAGAATCCCCAGATAGCCTAGAGGATGTTGAGGGCCAGGGCCAGGCCTGCTCCGACCTCCGTCCCCCCGAGGCTCACTTCCAAACCGTTCTCCACGGCCGTCGCCTTGGTCCATTTGACGTACAGCCTGGCTTTCAACCCCCTGGAGAAAGCCGGCCCCCAATACAGGCCGCCCTGGAGGCCGAACCCCGTCGCGCGGCCGGTCGTGTTTCGGAGGGGGCTCAACTCATCGTATGCGCAGAGGACGATTCCACCCGAGACGTAAGGCCGGAAGGCGCCCTGCCCATAAAACACCCTGAGCGCGAGCTCCAGGGGAGAAACGGTCACGCTCGTGGCGACGGCCGTCAGGGTGGATTGTCCCTCGAGGGAGAGGCGATGGTATTCGGCCGCGGCCGCCAGCCCCCAGGACCCGAGACGCAGGATGTCCTGGGAGAGCTCGACGCCCGGGACGGTCCCCGTCCTCCTGCCGAAAACGACTTGAAAGCGATCGTCGGACAAGGACTTATTGACCAGGCTCAGCCCCAGAAGGGTGGCCCGGCGTTCGGCGGGCCTCGGCTCGGTCTCCGCCGGGCTGGGAAGGGAAACGGCCGTTTTTCCCGGGAGAAAGACGGCCAGAATCCCGTCCGGCTTCCTGTTGATCAAATGGATGGGGGCCGGGTCTTCGAGGTCGATGACGACGCGGGCCGTTCCCGTCTGCGGGCGGCCGGTCCTGACCCTGAGGACGCCGTAGGTTCCGATTTCCGTCTCCTCCGGAACTTCGACCCCCTCGACCGGCGACAGGTCGATCACCAGCCGTTTCGGCCCCTGGAGCTCAAAAAATCTGAAATCGAACCGCCCCTCGACCCGGATGAAAACTTCAAGAGCGCCGGCCTGGACCGTGTGCTGCACGGAGAGAATCCGGGCGCCGTTCCCGGCCTCCGCGGCCGCGGCGCCGAAACCCAGGAAGACAACGCCGGCCAGCGCCGCCGTTTTCAAGAGAATCGGATGGCTCATGAGCGGAGACGGTTTATAACACGGCCCGCCCTGAAAATCAATTCACCGCTCTCGCGCGTGCTCGCTTGACGGGTGAGCGCCCGTGACTTAGGATAAGATCATCATGAAGCATTTGCCCGAAAGCAAGCATGCGGTTCTCCCCCTCTTCGTCGCCGCGCTGGCCGCGGCTTTTTTCGCCTGTTCGAGGGGCGAGGGGGACGGGCCGGGCGAGCCCGTCCCGGCCGCTGAGATGGAAGGCCTGCGGCCCCAATTCGATTTTCGCGGCCGCATCTTCTTCCAGTCGGACATGGACGGGGACAGAGAGATCTATGTCCTCACGGCGGGCGGCGTGGCCCGGCTCACCGACAACACCTGGCAGGATGAATACCCCCGCCTCTCTCCCGACGGCCGCCGCATCGCCTTCAGCGCCAATCCCTCGGGAACTTTCCAGGTTTTTACCATGAACACGGACGGAACGGGCATCGCCCGCGTCACCGAGGCGCCTCACGATGCTTCCTGGCAGGCCTGGTATCCCGACGGCAAGCGGATCGCCTACAGCCAGGAGGCGCCGGGTAGGGATTTTTCGCTGTGGACGACGGACCTGGAAACCGGGATGTCCGAGCCCCTCCTGCCCGACTTCCGGGGCGCCCTCTCCCTGCCGGACTTGTCCCCGGCCGGCGACCTCATGGCCTTTACGGGCAAGAGGCTCGCGGGCTGGGACGTGCACATGCATGACCTGGCTTCCGGCCGTTGGCGGGAACTCGTCAAGGGAGGCCGGAGCTGTCGGGCCCGGTTTTCTCCCGACGGCAAGAAGCTGGCTTATGTGTCTTCCGAGGCAGACGGCAAGGGGGATATCTGGACCATGAACCCCGACGGCAGCGACAAGAAGCGCCTGACAACCAGGGACGACGTGTACGACTATTTTCCCTCCTGGTCCCCGGACGGAAAATACATCGTTTTCTGCTCGGACAAAGTCGGCCGCCTGGACGGGGGCCGATGGGCGCTCTTCCTGGTCAAGGTCGAGACGGGGCTGGTCTTTCCCCTGTTCGACAGCGGCCGTCGGGATCTCTTTCCCGAGTGGCATTGACCGCCGGGACGGCCCTCAGTTCATTTTCTTGAAAAGGAACCTCCACAGGTATTCCCGCGGCACGCCCAGGAACTGGGGCCGCCACAGCCGGTCGCATTTCTCGCAGGCGGCCAGGCCCCGGATGTCCCCGGCGGCGACCCGGCGCCGCAGGGTCCGCATCGGCTCGCCGTTCCAGATGTCCGCCAGGCTGGAGTCCCGGACGCTGCCCACGGCGGACAGCCCGTGGAAATCCTGAGTGCAGGGCAGGACGCTTCCGTCCCAGAAGATGATGAGCGCCTGCCAGAGAAAGGTGCAGGGAAGGTAGCTCCCCGGTCGTCGGCCGGCCGAAGCATCCCCCGCCCAGTTGTGGAGGTTCTTGACCTTGACCTTGTCCAGGGGGAGGCCCCGGAAGCGGGCCAGGAAGGCTTTTCTCTTTTTTTCCCCCTCGCCCCGGAACAGGCCGGGGAAGTCGATCAGCTCCAGGATGGCCGCCGGCCGGCGGGCGCGCATCTCTTTTTTGATCTCCAGGAAGCGGATGATGTTGGCCACGGTCTTCTCGAAATGCGCCTTGACCCGGATCCGTTCGTAAGTTTCCGCGTCGTAGCCGTCGAAGGAAAAAGCGAACTGGTCCAGGCCGGACTCGATCAGCTTCCGGCTCTTGTCCTCGTCGAGGAGGGTGCCGTTGGTATGGAAGCGGGTGACGAGGCCCGCCTTCTTGGCGTAGCGGACCATGGCGAAGAATTCGGGGTGGAGCAGGGATTCCCCCCGATGAAGAAGGTGGACGTCGAAGACGAACCCCGAGGCCTCGTCGATGATCTTGCGGAACAGGGAGAAGTCCATGTAACCCTTCTGGCTCCTGTCCAGGTCCTTGTTGGGGCACATGACGCAGGCCAGGTTGCAGTGGCTCGTGGGCTCCACCCACAGCCGGACGGGGAGGTAGCGGAGCGTCGTTTTCCGGCGCTTGTAGCTCCAGAAGATCCCGGCCAGCCGTCGGTAATAGTCAAAAGTGGTCATGTTCGGCGCGGTTCATTGTAGCGGCAAAGCGTCCGCCTGTCCATCTCCGCTCTTCAGGGAGGCATCTCCCCATCCGTGATTTTGTGAGTTCATCAACAGGGTTCTGTCACGGCTCTCCCCCGGCCGGGGGATCCAAGGGGGTGTGCCCCCTTGGTCGCAGGACGCAGTCCGAGAGGGGGGGCAGCGAGCGTTTGATGGGGGAAGGCGAAGCGCTTCCTCCTCCAAGGAGACCGGCTCTCCCCAGGGGGCAAGGGGCGATTCCGGCGCCTCAATCCGGCTCGGCGATCATGTCCGGATTAAAGGCCTGCCGAGGCCGGCTGAGCCGCACAAAATGGAAGAGAGCCTCACAGATCTAAAGGAAAAGCTTTCCGATTCCGCCGGGGGGTCAGGGGCGGCGGCCGTCGGCGGCACCGCCGAGGGACCGGAAGAGCCGGTGATGGCCTTCGGCAGGAAGAGCTTCGGCGCGGATGCGGGGGTCGCATCCCAGGGCGGCGAAGGCGGCCTCCAGGGCCGTGCTGCGCGCGCCCGAGGCGTCCAGGTTGTTCCAGAGCGTTTTGCGGCGCTGGCGGAAGGCGTCCCGGAGATAGCGGCGGAAGGCGTCCTCGTCCCCGGGGGCGAGAAGAGGCGAGGGGCGCCTTTCCATCCTGACGAGGGCGGAATCCACCCGGGGCGGGGGGCTGAACGAGGCGGGCGAGACGGTGAAGAGGATGCGCGCCTCAAAATGGTTCTGGACGAGGATGGAGAGGGGCGCGAACAGCTTCGAGCCGGCCGCGGCGCACAGCCTCAGGGCGAATTCTTTCTGGAGGAGGAAAACGCAGAGGGAAAACAGCCCCGGGTCCTCGAGGATCTTGAAGAGAAGGGGGGAGGAGATCGCGTAGGGGAGATTTCCCGCGAGCTTGGCGCGTCCCCGGGCGGCTCGATGACGGGCCAGGAGGTCTCGGAACGAAACCCTGAGCGCGTCGGCCTCGACGACTTCCAGGTTCGCGGGCGCGCGCTCCCTGAGCGCCGGGACGAGGCGGCCGTCCCTCTCCAGGGCCACGACACGGCCGGCCCTCTCCGCCAGGGGGAAGGTCAGCGCTCCGCGGCCCGGGCCGATTTCGACGACCAGGTCGTCTTTCCCGGGGGCGACGGCCCGGACGATTTTTTCGAGGACGCCCCGGTTATGGAGGAAATGCTGTCCCAGAAGCCGGCGCCTTGTTTTTTTCATCAGCGACGGCCTGGCCGCCGCTCCGCCAGGGGGGCGAACCTCTTCTTGAGCTTCAAGGCCATGACCAACGTCTCGAGGAGGGTCAGGAAGTCGAGCTTGGTCTGGCCCCGGATGCGGTCGATGAAGACGATGGGCGTTTCGCCCATGCGGAACCCCAGGAGGTGGCTCTTGTAGAGCGTCTCCAGGACGATCGAGGGCCCGACCGAGACCAGGTCCTCGAGGTCGAGCGCCTCGAGCAGCCGGCGGCTGAAGACCCGGAAGCCGGAGGAGACGTCCTCGACCGGAAGGCGGAACAGCCGGCGGATGAACCGCCGGACCGTCCAGGTGATCATCCGCCGCAGGGGGCCGCGGTCGGCGTCCCGGCCCCCGCGGACGAAGCGGGAGCCGATGACGAGGTCGAAGCGGTCCGCCGCGCCGAGCAGTTCCGGGATGTGCGCGGGGCGGTGCGAGCCGTCGCCGTCCATCTCCACGACCCGGTCCGCCCCCAGTCCGAGAGCGGCCTGGAACCCGTCGATCCCGCCCGAGCCCCTCCCGCGCCGCTTCAACCGGCGCAGGAGATGGACCCGTCGGTCCCGGGCGGCCAGACGGCGGACGACGGCCCACGTTCCGTCGGGCGAGTTGTCGTCGGCCACGAGGACGTGGAGGTCGAAGGGGAGGTCGAGGGCGAGGATCTCCCTCGTCAGGGGGGCGATGTTCTCGGCCTCGTTGTAGGTGGGGATCATGACCACCACCCGGGGTTTTTTCGCCGCCCGCTTCATCAAGGCCCGCCCGCGAGGAGTTCGTTCACCGCGGCGAGGACGTCTTCGGGCCTGATGTCGCGCATGCACCGGCCGTCGTCGCAGGTATGGCGGTAGCAGGGAGCGCAGGAGGCGCCCGAGAACAGGACGACGCCCCTCCCGTAGAGGTCGATTTCCCGGGGACAGGTCGGGCCGAAGAGGACGACCACGCTCTTCTTCAGGGCGACGGCCAGATGCATGGCCAGGGTGTCGGAGCAGACGACGACGTCCATGCGCTCCAGGAATCCCGAGAATTCGGGAAGGGTGTTGTCGGTCCCCGTGTTGAATACCCTGACGGGGGAACGCTTCCCCAGCCGGTCGTTGAGGGATTTCTCCCGGGATCCGCCCAGGAGAAAGACGTCGGCTTTGAGCTCGCGGCGGAGGAGGCGGATGAGCTCGAGGAAATGAGCCTCCGGCCACTGTTTGGTCTCGAACTTCGAGCCCGCCCCGGTGTTCAAGCCCACCGCAGGCCGGCCGCGCGGCAGCCCGTGGCGGCGGAAGAACGCGGCGGCCTTTTTCCTCGCGTCGTCCCTGGGGTGATAGATGTACTCTTCCCGGCCGTATTCCACGCCGGCCGCCTCGGCGGCGATGTCCTGGTACGTCCGGCTGTTGAGGCGGAACTTGAGCTCGTCGTCCATGCCCAGGCGGTAGGCGTACTCGGCCTCGGGGCCGAAGGGGACGAGCTTTCCCGCGGCGTTGAGGCCGAACCCGAATTTTTCGGGCGCGTCCGCCCTGGAAGCCAGGGCGGCGAGCTCCGGCTCCTTGTCCAGGCAGATGACGACGTCGAAGCGTTCGGCCAGGACGATCAGCGCGGACTCCAAGCCGAAGGGCAGGAGGCGGTCGATGAAGGGGTTGTTCTCGAGGAGGGGGACGCTCTCGGGGTCCGTGACCCAGGTGAGGAACGTGTCCGGGAATTTCCTCAACAGGCCGGGCAGGAGGGGGGTCGTCCTCAGCACGTCGCCCTGGGCGCGGGCTTTGATGAGGAGAACCTTGTGGAGGATGGGCGCATAGCGGGAGCAGTCGTCGCAGGGATAGCCGAAGCGGCAGGGCTTGTCGCCGCGGAAGTGGCGGCAGTCGGGCTTGACCGTCGGCGCGGACATGCGGAATTCCCTCGGAGACGACTATTTATGCCACAATCTGTGGATAAAAACAACGGGCTTCAGCCCTTCCGGCAGACGTAGAGGACGTGGGGGTGGATCTGGCCGCGGCCGAGGGGTACGGTTGCGACGGCGAAGCCCAGCGAGCCGAGGAGGCGCTCGAACTCCTCCCGGGGGCGGAAGAAGAATTTTTTTCCCAGGGTGAACCCGACCACGCGGACCGATACGGTTTCCTGAAAGCAATTCCAGGCGTATTTCCAGCGCGGGCGGGTGTCCATCTCCTTGACGACCAGAGTTCCGCCCGGGGGCAGGGCGCGGGCGCACTTGCGGAGCACGGCCTCCTGGTCCGAGGGGGAAAGGAGATACAGGACGTCGATCAGGGTGTAGATATCGGCCGGGGGATACGTCAAGCGGACGATGTCGGCCTCGCGGAATTCGGCCCGGCCCCAGCCGTTGTCCCGTTTCAGACGCTCAGCCACGCGGAGCTTGGCCGGGTCGAGGTCGAAGCCCGTGACCCGTCGGGCATCCGAGCCCAGCAGGAGGAGCGCGGCGAACAGTCCGTTCCCGCAGCCCAAATCGACGACATGTCCCCGGGCCGGAACCCGGGAGGCGATCTCGATCAGGGGGCAGATCCTGAGCTTGACGCGCAGGTAGAGATTCGCCGCCGCGCCGGCGCTCCGAAACGCACGGAAAACGTCTCTTTTATCGACCATGTCGCCCTCGCTCCCCTTTTGTGAGGAGGCGATCCCATCATATCTTTTTGTTCCCCCCGGAGACAACATCCCGGGGATTCTTCTCCAAAGCTGACGGTATTTCCGGGATAAACGAACCTCTGCGCTCGAGATCTTTTCAGACCGGCATATCCGTTCGCGAGCGTCAATAAATGCGCCCGAGCATGCTCAGACCTTCGGACCGTCCTCGAACGACCGGCCGCAGTAGGGGCAGGCCTTCCAGGAGCTCTCGGCGGGCTTGCCGCACGAGGGGCAGGAGGCCTGGATCGACTTTCCGCAGTTCGGGCAGAACTTGAAGCCCGGCGCGGCGGCGCCGCCGCACGAGGGGCAGACGGCCTGAGACGCGCGCGCCCCGCCCGCCGCGGGCGTTTTTCTCTCGGAGCGCACGATGAGATAGATGATCAGCCCGATGAGGTTGCCGATGAACACCAGCAGAGCCCACAGCAGGCCGTTCATGCCGCGGCCCTCGGCGTCCTTGTACACCCAGAAGGCCAGGAAGAGCCACAGGATGGAGAGGGCCGAGAAGGTCATGGGAAAAAACAGGCCGTGATTCCGCAGGGGCCAGCCGAACCACCGCAAGCCGGCCGATCCGAGAAGAATGAGGACGATCACGACCAGGATGATGCCGATCGCTTTCGAGGATGCGCTGGACATGGAGCACCTCCAG
>VGJG01000033.1 GCA_016867615.1 Candidatus Aminicenantota bacterium
CGTCCCGTCCCGCATCTCGGCCGGGTTCCAGCCCCACATGATGATGAGGCGGGCGTTCAGCCAGTCCTGGCGCTGGTTGCCGGTGACGTTCGTGCCGTAGACCGTGGGCGTCGCGTTCTGGATGGCCGCCCAGGAGTAGGAGTTGTAGAACCCCAGCGAGCCGCCGAAGAGGTTCATCAGCCGCTGGGCGGTCTGGCGGCCGTTCGTCTGATTGTAGCTCCCCGTGCCGTAGGGCACGTAGAGGGCCTGGTTTCCGTAGGTCTCCTTGACGCGGCGGAGCTCGGAGGCGACCCGATCGAGCGCCTCGTCCCAGGAAACGCGGACGAATTTTCCCTCGCCGCGGGGGCCGACGCGCTTCAGGGGATGGGTGAGGCGGTCGGGATGATACTGGCGGCGGCGGTAGGCGCGGCCGCGCGGGCAGGCGCGGAGCTGGGGGTTTTCGACCGCGTCGGGAATGCGGTCGTCGGTGTCGATGCGGACGATGCGTCCGTGGCGAAGGGAGACGCGCAGAAGACACCGGCCGCCGCAGTTGTGCGAGGGACAGCCGACGCGCACCATGCGCTCCCCGGCGGAAGAGGGGAAGGCCGCCGGCGCCGGGGGCGGAAGGGGAGCGGTCTTGGCGGGCGCCGCGCCGCTCTTTCCCTTGATCTTGACCGCGGCGGCCGCCGTGCCCAGGAGCGTGCTCCAGCGCAGGAAGCTCCGGCGCGGCATGGGCGCCGACTCGACTTTTTTCTTAAGGGGCGGGGAGGAACTCATAAGAGGAACGTCGTCTCGCGTCCGGGATAACGCCGCGCGGCGCGCGCCGTTTCCAGGCATAAATCCCGAGCGACGGCCGCCGCGGCCCGCCGCTCCACTCCGGGGGAACCGCCCGGATTGATCAAAGCGCGGCCTCCGCGAGAACTGCGAAGACCAGGCAGATGAGCGACGCGGCCGGGCGGAACAGCAAGCGGAAGACCCCGGGATGAGCGAGATCCTTTTTAAGAGAGGATGAGGCTTTCATCAAGACAAAAATCAAGGCGCCGTTCACCAGTCCGTCGAGGACGAGGAAACGCAAGAACAGGGCGCTTCCGGCCTGGAGGATGTTGGGCGCCTGAAACAGGGCGGCCCAGAAGAGGCCGAGCGCGAGATGCGCCGCGCGCCAGGCGAGCGATGTCGCTCCGGCGGCGACGGCTATGAGCACGGGAGGGCGGCCTCTCATTGTAGGCCCCGCCCCGTTCGGGGCGGATCCTATCTCCTCCGCGGGGAACGCGTTTCCCCCGGAACGCTTGGCCATGGCGTTCCGGAAATCGTCGCCCGGTGTTCCGCTCAGCGAGACGGCCTCCGTTTTTCCGGAAAACAGCCGGCCGAGGCGCCGGGTTGTTTCCGCCCCGAAAACGGAGAGGAGGACCGCCGCGGCCAAGCCCTGGAGCAGGATCGCCTGCGCCGGGTTCAGGACGGCCATGACGTCCACGCCGGGCAGGAGAAGGTCGACGAGCTTGACCGAGGCCGCGACCGCCGAGGTCAGCATGGCGGCGGACGGGCGTCCGGCGCGGGCGGCGGCCCGGCTCATGAGGAAGAAGCCCAGGGGGAACATCAGGAATCCGGCCAGGCCCGGGACGCGGAGGGCGTGGAGCGCGTGTCCGGCCGTGGCCTCGGCCAGCCCCCACAGCGACCCGAAGACCAGCGCCGCGTGTGCCGCCGAAGCTCGTTCTTTCATGTCCGTTCCCTCAGCCGCCCGGTATTGTAACAGAATGACCGGATCCCGTTCCACAGATCGGCGCGTCTTTCCCTATGGAATCAATCCGACGGCCCAGCCCGGCTACCATATCTCTTTGCCCTCGGCCGCGCCCGTTTCCCATTCGCCGTGCATGTTCTCTTCCGAGACTTCGGTCAGGATGTCTTCCAAAACATATTCCGGTTCGGTTTTGGGCACGACAACGAGCGTTTCTTTTTTCAGCGTCATCGGCCGCTAATCCCTGGAGAACGCGTCCCGCAGGAGCTTGCTCTGGCGGTTGAAGGCGGCCCGGGGGTTCCGGTTTTCCTTCATCAGGGAGATCTCCTGGGTCAGGAGGCGGGCGATGTACATCGTGTAGGGGCCGGGCTTCCGCGACTCGCGGACGAACAGCGGATGGTCGCGGTTGACGTACACGGCGTTGCCCTCGGAGAAGCATTCCGGACCGGATTCACCGAAGTGGTCCAGGCAGACCGAGACGACCTTGTCGCCGAAGCGGATGCGCTTGACGATGGCGTTGGGCGTGATTTTTTTAATGGCCGGGTTTCGTTTTCTTTTTGTCTTGGGCTTGGCCCCGCCGCCGTCCTCGGCCGGGTCCGCGCCCGCGGCCCCCTTGGCCACGGCCGCCCCGCCGCCGATTCCCCTCTCGCCGTCACCCGCCGGGATGGGTCCGAAGGGAGAGAAGTCGGGGTTGAGCTTCAGCGCTTCCAGGACGCGCTGCAGCGCTTCCTTGACGGCGCGTCCGGCGCGGAGGTCCTCGCGGCGGTCCGCTTCCTTGCCCAGCTTCCTGCGGATGACGGCCACGACCTTCTCCATGAGCGCCAGGAACTCCTGGTACTCGGGCGAGTCGGTGACGAACCCGCCGCGGTCGCTCGTGATCGGAAGGAAATTGGCGTGCACCTCGCCCTTGACCCGAGCCACGGCCGGCCCCCAGGTTTCCATGCCGAAGAGGTCTTTCTTGATCGTGGCCCCCTTGACCTTGACCTCGATGCCCAGGTCCAGGGGGTCGGCCTGGGTCCGGGGCACGATGACGACTTCACCCGAGACGGGACCGAAACGGCAGCCGTCGAGGAAGGCGATTTTCTGCCCCGTGTAGCTCCGGGGGGCCAGGCGGCGGCCGTTGAGGAAGACGGCGAAATGCGACGCCTTGAGCGGAACGCTCTCCCGGATCTTGTCCGCGGCCTGCTCGACGTCGAAGGATTTGGTCAAGCCGCTGAGGACGACCGTCGTCCCGTCGCCGCGCTCGGCCGAGGGCTCCAGGATCTCGCAGGGCAGGCGCCAGACGCCCCGCGTCCTCTCCCAGTCCTCCTTGTCGAAAACGACGCGCGCGGCGAACCGGCCGCGCCGGGTCACGACCTCGAAGCGCGAGGCGGCCGAGAGGGAGGCGAACTTCCCGATGCCGAACTGGCCGATCCGCTCGCGGTGGAAGCGGGGCGAGCGGGCATGGATGACCTTGTCCTCCGAGCCGATGACGAAATATTCCTGCAGACCCGCCTCGTCCATCCCCGTCCCGTCGTCGCGGACCTCGATGCGGTCGGGCGCGACCGTGACATGGACCTCCTCGGCGTCGGCGTCGTAGGCGTTGTTGACCAGCTCGCGCAGGAGCTCGACGCTCTCGGCGTAGAGGCGCTCGCCGATGGCCACGATGTGGCGCTTGTGGACGACGACCTCGAGCGATTTCCTGTCCTTGACGTTCATGGCATTCGCGGCCGCCGATTCCCCGGCGGGTTTATTCTGCTTCATTATATGATATTCCCTCGGCTGGTAAAGACCCTCGCCTGTAAGCATCTCCAAATCTGTGATAGCAAGATTTTCGACGAAATGCGCCCGGCAGAGGGGGAGCGGGAACGGGACGGGCGGTCAGGGGACGATGAGCCGGAGAGCCGAGGGCGCGACCTTGAAGGTCACGGCGTCCCCTTCCGCAACGGCGGGGCCGCCGGGAATGATCTCTCCGTCGGCCTGGACGGTCAAGGGAGCTGCGGACGAGACGATGAACTTGCGGCCCTGGAGGAGCCGGACTTCGCGGACCCGCTCGTGCCGTCCCTGGGACGCCAGGGCGTTGATGCGGACGAGGCGCGGGAACGAGCACTTTCGGATCAGGCAGGCGTCGAGAAGGCCGTCGTCCGGGCGGGCGCGGGGCGCGATCATCTTTCCCGTGGCCCAGTAGCGCGTGTTGGAGAAGACGGCGGCGGCGAACGAGCCGGAAACCATCCGCCGCCCCGACCGCACTTCCAAAGGAATCGGGATGCGCCGTTTTCTGTAGGCTTCGAGAATGCCCAGGATTCCGGCCAGCATCTGTCGGCGCGCGAGGCGCGGCCTGCGGAGGGCGAGCCTGGCGACGAAGTCGTTGACCGCCGCCCCCAGGCCGATGTTCGCCTGGCCGAGAAAAAAGCGCGCCGGGCATCCTGCCCGCATGATGCGTCCGAGGTCGATCGTCGTCGTCCGTCCCGCGCGGAGCGCCTCGACGGCCCGCTCGAGCGGCTCGAGTCCGAACTCCAGGGTGATGTCGTTCGAGGAGCCCAGGCCGAGCAGGCCGAAGGGGGCCATCCGGCCTGAAGCCATGATTTCGTTGACGATGAGATGAAAGGTCGAATCGCCTCCCGCTCCGACGACCGTTCGACCGGCTCCCGCCGCCCGCCGGGCGAGGTCCTTCAGCCGGCCCTCATTTTCCGTGATCACGAACTCATGTAGAATCTTCGCCCCGCCGAGCAGGCTCTGAAGCCGCTCTTTTTCCCGCATCGCCCGCCCCATCCCCGCCGAGGGGTTGAACAGGACAAGGAGATTGTTTCGGGCCATGACGATCCGATAATAGCCCTTTCATTGACCGCTTTTCAATCTCGGGTAATGATCAATCCACGTTGAGATGGCCCCAATTCTTCAGCCCGCTAAAGAGGGCGGCTGGACGGTCATTTCGCCAATCCTCCAAAGCCGCCGTCCGGCAACTTGGGTTGGAGTGGAAAAAATTCATTGAATAGCGCGCCCCAAGAAAGCCCGACGGGCGCCGGGTTGACAAGAGGAGCGAGGAAAAAATACACTTTCCCCGCCGTTCGTCGAGCCGTCGTCTTGCGGGCGGCAGGCGATATCACGTGCGCTCCTCCGACAGCGAATACACGCTCTGCCCCCTGGCGCCCGCGCATCTGGCCGTCCTGGGGACGGCGGCGGCCACGGCGGCGCTCCTGGCGTTCCGGCCGCGCTTCGCTTTCCTTCCCGCGGCGCTGTTCGTCCTCTTCTTCCTCCCGGCCGCCCTCTTCCTGCCCCGGCTCCGTCTTTTTCTGCCGGTGATCTCCAGGGGAAGGAGAAGCCGCCCTCTGGCCGCTCTGACCTTCGACGACGGTCCCGACCCGGAGACGACGCCCCTCCTCTTGAATTTCCTGGAAGAGAGGTCCATCCGGGCGGCTTTTTTCGTCACGGGGGAGAAAGCGGAGAAACACCCCGGCCTGGTCAGGGACATCCTGGCCCGGGGGCATGAAATCGGCAACCACTCCTTCAGCCACAACGTGTTTTTGATGCTGCGGCGGAGAAAAACGCTGGAGGGGGAGATCGTCCGCTGCCAGAAAGTCCTCGCCGTCCACGGCGTGCGGCCCCTGGCCTTCCGGCCTCCCGTCGGGGTCACGAGCTTCGGCCTTTTCGGCGCGCTTCTCCGGACGGGACTGTACTGCGTCGGCTTCAGCCGCAAGCCCGCCGACTACGGCAACCGCCGCCTCGCGGGTTTGAGCCGGAGGGCGCTGCGGGGGCTAAAGGCGGGCGACGTCATCCTGCTCCATGACGCGTCTCCGGGGCCCGGCTTCGATACGGAGCGCTGGCTGGGGGAGATGGAGGCCGTGATCCTGGGACTCGAGAATCGCGGACTGAAGGCCGCCCTCCTGTCCGAAGTCCTGCAGCGTCCGGTCATGGAGCCGCTTCCGCCCGGAGTCGATTCGTCTCCGGATCCGGTGCGGGTTTTTTACGACGCGCTGGCCGAGCGGTACGACCGGGAGCAGGACCTCGCCTTTTTTTCTCCGGTCAGGAGGGCCGAGGAGGAGAGGTTCACCGCGGGCATAGGAAGATTTTTGCGTCCCGCCCATTCTGTCCTGGAAATCGGCGCCGGGACGGGGAGGTTCACCCTGCCGCTGGCCGGGCGCTGCCGCCGCGTCCTGGCCGTCGACCCCTCGCCGCGCATGCTTCGTCTCCTCGAGAGCAAGGCCCGCGAGAAGGGGCTGGGCAACATCGAGACCTTTTCCGGCCGGGTCGGCGATCTCCCGATTCGTGAGCCCTTCGATGTCGTCTGTTCCTTTTCCAGCTTCGAGTACATCACCGACCTTCCGGGGCTGTTTCGGAAGATCCGGCCCTTCCTCAAGGACGGGGGCGTACTGTACTTCATCACCGCCCGCCGGTCTTTTTTCAGGTTCTTCGCCCAGGTGGGCAACGCCCTGCGGCAGGGTGTCTGGCTTCACGCCCGCGGCCGCCGCCGTACGGCCGCCCTGCTCGAGCGGGCGGGCTTCTCGCCCGTCGTCCTCGCCTCCTTCGGCTCGAAGTCCTTCATCCGAAGCGGCGCTCTTCTCGAAGCGGCGGCCATAAAAAAGGAAAAGACCCCTTAGGATCGATCATGCGTCAGGGATGGAGAGCGAGACTGGCGCAAACCCGATTCGTCCGGGAAGCGATGGAAAACCCGGTCGATCCCGCGCTGTTGAGGAGGAAGCCCTCGCCCCGCTTTTTCGCCGGGCTGGCCGTCATCGCTTTGAGCTATCTCCTCGCCTGGCCGCTCATCACCCTTCTGGGGATCATCGCCGCCCGCCGGGGCCGGCCGGAGATATTCGTCGTCGGCTCCCCCGCGGCCTACGGGCTGTCCACCCTGGTTTTTTTGTTCGGCGCTTGGCTGGCGGGCAAGGAGGGCTTGAAGTATATGCGGGCGGGCTTCCGCTGGCTCGTCGGCCGCATCGGCCGCAGGCTGCTCTCATCCTCCCGGGGGCCCGACGCTCACAGATAGCCCAGGCTTCTCAATCGATCGATGATCTCCAGGTTTTCCCGGGGGGAAAGCCGGCCGCCGTCGCCGTCGGACAGAGCGGAGGCGATGGCCTCGGCCTCCTCCCGCAGCGCCGCCGCAGCGCCGCCCTCCCTTCCGGCGAGGTTGGCCGTCTCGGCCGGGTCGTCCTTGAGGTCGTAGAACTCCAGGGGCGCCCCGGGCTCGAACGGAGCGAAGGCGACTTTTTTCCGGTCCCGGCGGACGCCGCGGATGAGGAACATGTCGTCCGCCTGGGCGCCGCCCCGGGCTTCCAGGAAGGCCGGCCGGTTTTCTCCCCTGCCGCGGGACAGCTCGGGAAAAAAGCTGAGACCGTCAAAACTACCGGGGCCGGGGTTGAGAGCCAGGGCGTCGATCAGGGTCGGCAGGAGGTCGACCTGCCTCATCTCGGCCTCGAACCGGGCGCCCGGGCGGAACAAACCCCGCTTGGCCATGATCACCGGAACGCGCTGCAGGTAGTCGTAGATGTGATATCCGTGCTGGAGCACGTGCTCCCGCAGGGAGTTGCGGATGAGAAGCCGTTGGGCGGTCGAGGTCCGTCCTCCCAGCACGGCCAGCAGAAGGCGCGTGTCCGTGATTTTTTGCTCCAGGTTGGCGAAGATCTTAAGGAACCGCCCGTTCCTGGACTGGATGCTGTAGCGGGTCCAGCCGATGCGCAGCATTTTTCCCAACAGAGGCCACCTCCGGCCGAGGGAAATCCTCGCCTCCCCCCTGCGCAGCGCCCCGGCGATCTCTTCGGTGAAATGGTGAAGGAGGGGCTGCCGGGCGACAAGCTCGGTTACGTCGTCTATGGATCGCATCGGATCCGGGCCGGCGGGCGGCAGTCCCAATTTGTTTAAAAAGTAGGGGAGAAGGGTGCGGGGCGGCGGCCGCTCGCCGAGGCACTCGCCGTGGTCGCCGGTCAGGATGACGAGGTTGTCCTCGCCGACCGTCTCCAGAAGGCGGCCGAGATAGGCGTCCAGGCCCGAGAGGGCGCGGTCGTAAGGAGCGGCGCCGAACGCGGCGGAGTCGTATTCCGGCCGGACCTGGACGGGCACATGGGCCTCCCAGAAGTGGACCAGGACGAAATAGGGGGGGGTGAACTCCCGGTTCTTGAAGCGCGACAGGAGCTGATCGCCCCAGGGGGTGAAGTAATACCGGCTCTGGAGCCGGTAGTCGTAGCGCTCGAATCCCCTGTCGAGGCCGAGGATGGGGTGAAGGGGGCCTGTGGCTTCGGCGTAGGTGTGATAGCCGTTCCCGGCCAGCACCTCGGCCATGGTGGTCGCGCTCGAGGCCAGCCGCTGGCCGACCATCCCCCGGACGCCGTGGCGGGCGGCATAGCGTCCGGTGAGGAGGGAGGCGAAGGCGGGGGGGGTGATGCTGTTCTCGACGAAGACGTTGGGCAGGGACGCGCCGCGCGCCGCCAGCGCGTCGATGTTCGGAGTGCGGCCCGAACGCCCGGCTCCCAAGGCGCGGTCCGACCGCAGGCAGTCGACGGCCAGCAGGATGATGTTCGGTTTGTCGCTCACTTCGTCACGCGCCGGATTGGCGGCCTCCGCTCCGTCCTCCCGGCTTTCTCTAAGTATAAGAAATCATCGGGGCTGTCAACAACTGGGAATCCTCTTGAGTTTTCCATTGACAATTTTTCAAGCCCTGTGCTATCAAGGGTTCGCCCGACGGAGGGCGGACGCCGAGAGAGAGAAAATGGAAAAAATCGCCTTGATCACGGGGGGGAGCCGGGGGATCGGAGCGGCCATCGTCCGTCGACTGGCCGCCGACGGCTACGACATCTGGCTCAACTACCGGACTCAGGCCGAGAAGGCCCTGAGCGTCGCCGAGGAGGTGAGGGCCCTGGGGAGGGAATGCGTCCTGCTGCCCTTCGACGTCTCGGACGATTCCCAGGTGACCGCCGTTCTCGGGCCGCGCCTCGAAAACAGGTGCCCCGACGTCCTGGTCAACAACGCCGGCGTGTCCCGCGACACGATCTTCGGCCTGATGACCGACAAGGAGTGGGAGACGGTCATCACCGTCTCGCTCAGGGGGTTTTTCAACGTGACCAAGCCCGTGGTTCAGAAAATGGTCCATCGCCGCCGGGGCAAGATCATCACCATCTCCTCGACTTCGGGGCTGAGCGGCGTTCCCGGCCAGGTGAACTATTCGGCCGCCAAGGCGGGATTGATCGGGGCCACCAAGGCTTTGGCCCTGGAGGTGGGGCGGCGCAACGTGCTGGTCAACGCCGTGGCCCCGGGGTTCATAGAGACGGAGATGATCGGCCATCTGCCCCTGAAGGAGATCGTCTCCCGGATCCCCCTGGGCCGGCTGGGCAAGCCCGAGGACGTGGCTTCCCTCGTCGGATTTCTCTGCTCGCCCGGAGCCGACTACATCACCGGCCAGGTCTTCTCCGTCAACGGCGGGATCTACCTCTGACCCCGCACCGTACGCGGCTTCTCATCCCCCCGCGGGAGAGCCCTTCACTTTGACCCGCGCATCGGCCACCGCTCCTTTTACGCCCCGGTCGAAGACGAGGACCGGGTTGAGGTCGATCTCGTCGATCTCCGGGAAGTCCGCGGCCAGCTGCGACAGGCGGCCCAGGACATCCGCCAGCCAGTCGGTGTCGGCGGGCTTTCCCCCCCGGAGGCCCTCCAGGACGGCATACCCCCTGGACGACCGGATCATGTCCAGGATCTCGTCGGGCGCGAGGGGGGCCAGCCGGACCTGAACGTCCCCCAGGGCTTCGATGAAAACGCCCCCCGTTCCGAACAGGATGAGCGGCGGCAGGCCTTCATTGGCCTTGGCTCCGATGAAGACTTCCCGCCCCCCGGTTTTGTGCTCCTGGACGTAGAACGACGGATTTTCCCCGGCGAGCCTTCCGGACATCGCCTCGTAGCTCGACAGGAGCTCTTCCCGGCTCCTCAGGTCGAGAGCGACCCCGCCGCGGTCCGTCTTGTGGATCATCGCCGCCGCCGCGGCTTTCAGGACCAGGGGGTAGACCATGTCCCGGGAAACCTGCTCCAGGTCGGTTCGGTCCGAGATCCATCGGGTCGGCACGGAAGGAATCCCGTAGGCTTCCAGGAGGCCCTGGACTTCGTTCGGGGGAAGAAAGCGGCCGCTCTCCCGGTGCCGGCCGATGATCTGAGCGGCCTCCGCCCGTCGGACGTCCTTACGGGCCGAAGGAGGGCTCTCCGGGCCGGGGCTCTTTCCCCGGCGGGTCAGAGCGGCCAGAGTCCGGGCGGCCGTCTCGGTGAATTCGTGGACGGGAATTCCGCTCTCCCCGAAGAGGCGCGCGACCTCGGATTCCCTTTCGAGGGTGATCACCTGACTGAGGACGGGTTTCCCGGCGCCCCGGGCGGCGGCGCCGAGGCTCCGGGCGATGCCGGCGCAGTCGACGAAGGGAGCGGTG
>VGJG01000034.1 GCA_016867615.1 Candidatus Aminicenantota bacterium
CCCCGGCCTTATCGAGGAATATATCGATGTCCTCCGGAGGCTGGGGCTTGAAAAAGATCCGGAAATCGGTGAGCTCGTCGGCCTTTTGGCCGAGGGTTATCATATTTCCTTCATCACCAAAACTCCGTCGCTCAAGGTCGTCCGAAAGGATCCGGCCGATGATAAGTTCATCGAGTGCGCCGGTGCCCTTAAGGCGGAGGCCATTATCACCGGCGACAAGGAATTGAAGGCGATCCGGAATTGCATGGGGATAAAGGCCCTCAGCCCGGATGAATTCCTCTCCCTTTTTCACCGCCGACCGTAATATCTTTCCGTTCGGTCAAGGAGGCCGTTCCGGACCGTGAATTCAGGCCTGCCCGAACGTGGGCGCGGGCTGCTCAAAAAAGTGGAAAGTGTAGACGCGACCCCGTCTTGTCAGGGCACTTCGAATCCGTCTCGGCGCCCTCGGCAGGAAAAACAGTGTTCGGCTCCGGAGGATACGGCGCGGCTTGTCGGCTGTTGTCTTCGCCTGAACGGCTTTTCATGTCATAATGATCGAGACGAATTTCCCATATCCAAATGAAGGCGGACGGCCATGGACATGATCATCTATGAAACCCCCTTCAAGTACGAGCGCTGGGCGAAGTTTTTCATGGGCCTGCCGGTCGTCCTCATGTTCGCCGCCGGGCTGATTCTCTCGGGGGTGGTTCGCATCCCGGGGCTGAACCCCGCGGGGCTCGAGAAGGAGCTGCGTCTCGTGGCCTGGATCTTTTTCGCCAGCGCCGCCTTTATTCTTTTTATATATTGGCTCGTGCTTCCAACCAAGATCTTCATCTACCAGGATAAGTTGAAAGTCAAATTCGGCCTGTTCTTTTGGACGATCCGCTTCGAGACGATCGAGAGGGCCGTGGCCAGGAGGGGATTTCCTCTCGGCCCGGGGCACAACTCCGTGACGTCATACAGGAATCAGATCGAGATCGCGCGCCGGGGCCGGCTGCCCGTTAGGCTCTCTCCCGACGGAAGGGACGAATTTCTCAGTCATCTGAATCGCGCCCTTGAAGATTGGGGTCGGGCCTACAGAACCAAGTGACGATAAACAAATTAGGTTCTTTTCGACCCCGGTTTTTAGGCCCAAGAGCGCGAAAACTCCCCCCGAAAATCCCTTTTAAGGCTATCCCGCCGGCCCGGAGATCGGGAGGACCGAAAGGCTGGGGATTCGTTCTGATGCTGATTTCAGCCGTGTCCGCGGCGGCAGAGATGGCGGCGGATGCGCATGCGCGGCCGGCAAGCCCCAGGCTGGCGGCGCTAGCCGGGCAGGCGCGGAACGGCGGGGAGGCGCTCGCGTCGTTCTGGCGCGAGGTTGCCGCGTCCGGAACGCCGCTCGTCGAGCCGGTCGAGGGAGATCATGGGGACGTTCTGGTGACTTTCCTTTACAGGGGCGGCAAGGACGTCGAGAACGTCGTCGTCTTCGTGGACCGGGGCATGTGGGGCGACGTGGCGGACAACGCGATGGAACGGCTTCCCGGGACGGACGTCTGGTTCCGGACGCATCGATTCAGGAAAGACGCTCGGTTCACCTATCTTCTGTCGGTGAACGACCCGCTCACGACCGTGCGGGGGCTTCGGGATGCGGGGGAATGGCTGAAGCGGTCGGCCGGGTGGAAGCCCGACCCGCTCAACCCCCGCCGCTTTCCGACGTACCCAGCTCCCCTGTCCGTGGTCGAGCTTCCGGGAGCGCCGTCGCAGCCGTGGACGTCCGCCAGGCCGGGGGTGCCGCGGGGGGAGGTCCGGGCGCACAAGGTCGCCAGCCGGATCCTCGGCAACGAGAGGACCGTGTGGGTTTACGCTCCGCCAGGTCATGACCCGGCCGGGCCTGCGCTTTCGGCTCTGTTGATTCTCTTCGACGGCGGCGCCTACAACGGCTGGATCCCCGCGCCGGCGATCCTCGACAACCTCCTGGAGGAGCGGCGCATCCCGCCGCTCCTCGCCGTGCTGGTGAGCCATCCGCCGGGGGCGCGCGACGCCGAGCTGTCGTGCTCGGAGCCGTTCACCCGCTTCCTGGCGGAAGAGCTCCTGCCCTGGCTCCGGGGGGAATACCGCGCCGCGCCCGACCCGGCGCTGACGGTCGTCGGCGGGCTGAGCTACGGCGGACTGGCCGCTGCCTACGCCGCCTTCCGCCATCCTGAAATTTTCAGCGGCGTTCTCTCGCAATCGGGCGGCTTTCCCTACAGTCCCGCGGGAGACCCGGAGCCGGGGTGGCTGATCCGAAAATTCGCGTCCGCGCCCAGGATTCCGCTTCGTTTTCATCTCGATTGCGGGCTGATGGAGGACCACCCCGTGAAGAACGGGGTGTTGAACATCGTCTCGGCCAACCGGCTTCTGAGGGATGTGCTCGTCGAAAAGGGCTGCTGCGTTCACTACCTGGAATTCAACGGCGGCCACGAATACGTCAATTGGCGCGGCACGTTCGCCGACGGCCTCATCGCCCTGTTCGCGGAAGGCCGCTGAACAATTTTAATAATTAAGGGCAGCCAAATTTCATGGTTCTCTTCCATTGTCCGTGGGTTGACGAGCTTGGCAGGGGGGCTGATCTATGTCAATCGGGGTCGGGCCCAAGCAATATGTTGATACCACAATAAATAGACGTTTTTAGCTTGTGGAAAAATCTATTGATTGGGGACGGGCCTAATCAAGCGGTAGATTAATTTATGGATATCCCGATTTCGATGGGAAAAAAGCGATCGATATAGGATTTTTCATGCCAAAAAAGCGCAGTATACATTTGTTCTATCCGCAAAAAGAATTATAGGTGTGAACAATGATAAAAATGGGGCAAAAAAATTGTGTTTAGGGCTTTTTTTGGCGTATAAAATGATAGGAATAATTTTGTTGTCAATAATTTGGGTCGGCCCGACCCCAAATAAAAGGAGAAGCCATGAGAAATCCGGATTGCGCTCGAATGTCATCGCTGTTTTCCGCCGCGGCCAAGGGGGCGGCCGCGTTGGCTCTGGCTGCCTTGATGTTCACTGCCGCTTACAGCCGGCAGACGACGGATACGGATAAGCCGCCTGTCGGAAAGCTCCTGGAGGCTTTTTCCTTCCGGGCGCTCGGCCCCTACCGGGCGGGGTCGTGGGTGACGGCGTTCGCCGTGCCGTCCTCTCCCCCGCGCGACCGCCTCTACACCTTCTACGTCGGCACGCGGAACGGCGGCGTGTGGAAGACCGTGAACTGCGGCACGACCTTCGAGCCCGTGTTCGACGCGCAGCCCAAGCTTTCGATCGGCGACGTGGCCGTCGCGCCGTCCGACCCGGCCGTCGTCTGGGTCGGGACGGGCGAGCCCTACTGCGCCCGGAGCTCGAGCTCGGGAGACGGGGTCTGGAAGTCCGCTGACGCGGGGAAGACGTGGGCCCACAGGGGCCTCTCCGACTCCCACCACATCGCCCGCGTCCTCATCCATCCCGCGAATCCCGACATCGTCTACGTGGTCGCCATGGGGCGTCTCTTCTCGACGAACGAGGAGCGCGGCGTGTACAAGACGACGGACGGCGGAGCGAGCTGGCGCCGGGTCCTCTACCTCAACGACAGGATCGGCGCCGTGGACCTGGCGCTCGTCGAGTCGGCGCCCGACACGCTCTACGCCGCGATGTACGACAAGGTCCGCCTGCCCTGGCACTACGAGCTCGGCGGCCCGGAGAGCGCGGTCTACAAGACGACGGACGGCGGGGCGAACTGGACGCGCCTTGGCGGCGGGCTTCCCGAGGGACGCATCGGCCGGATCGGGCTCGACGTGTATCAGAAGGATCCGCGGATCCTCTACGCCGTCGTCGAGAACGGGAACCGCCGTCCGCCCACGGAAGCCGAGGCCGCCGAGGACCGCCGCCGCGGCGTCGCGCCGGCGCCGCGTACGGCCGGCAACGAGGTCTACCGCACGGACGACGGCGGCCTCTCCTGGCGCAAGGCGAACGCCGGCCATGAGGCGGCGCTCAACAAGGCGCCCTATTCCTTCAACCAGCTCCGCCTCGACCAGAACGACCCGGAGACCGTTTACATCACCGGCCAGACGCTGGCCTCGACGAACGACGGCGGCAAGACCTGGAAGGGCCTCACCTGGCCGTCCGACGGGGTCATGCGCCGGGCCTTCGGCGACTTCCGCGCCCTGTGGGTCGACCCGCTCGACTCGAACCGCCTCCTCTTCGGCTCGGACGGGGGGGTCAACATCTCCTTCGACCGGGGCTTGACCTGCCACCACGCCTACAACATCCCGCTCGGCGAGATCTACGCCGTCGGCGTGGACATGGAGGAGCCGTACAACATCTACTGCGGCCTCCAGGACCACGACTCCTGGAAGGGGCCGTCGAACGGCTGGACGGGCGCGATCTCGCTCACCGATTGGGTGACGGTCGGCGAGGGGGACGGCATGCACAACTGCGTCGACCCGACGGACCCGCGCTGGCTGTACAACAACCGGGAGATGGGGACGATGTGGCGGCTCGACCAGAAGACGGGCGTCCGGAAGGTCATCACTCCCGAGCGCGCCCCGGGGCGGCCGCCCCTGCGCTTCAACTGGACGCCGCCCATCGCCCTCTCGCCCCACAACCCGGCCATCGTCTACACGGGCGCCCAGCTCGTCTTCCGCTCGCTCGACCGCGGCGACACCTGGCGGGAGATCAGCCCCGACCTGACGACCGACGAGGACGCCAAGCAGCACGGCGAGGGGTACATCTCCTACTGCACGCTGACGACGCTGGCCGAGTCGCCGGTCGAGCCGGGCGTGCTCTGGGCGGGCTCGGACGACGGCAAGGTTCAGGTGACGCGCGACGGCGGGGCGACGTGGAGCGACCGCACGGCGGCCCTCGAAGCCGCCGGCGGGCCCGCGGAATTCTGGACGAGCCGCGTCTTCCCCTCGCCCCACGAGGCGGGCACGGCCTTCGTCTCCAAGACGGGCTGGCGCCTGGACGACTACCGCGTCTCGCTCCACAAGACGACCGATTTCGGCGAGACGTGGACGTCGGTCGCCGGCGACCTGCCGGACGGAAAGCCGGTCAACGTCGTCGTCCAGGACGGGAAGAATCCGAACCTCCTCTTCGCCGGCACGGAGTGGGGGCTGTACGCGACGCTCGACGGCGGGGCGACGTGGAGGCCGTTCGGCGCGAACCTGCCCTCGGTCAAGGTCACGGACCTCGTCATCCACCCCCGGGAGAACGACCTCGTCGTCGGCACCTACGGGCGCGGCCTGTACGTGGCCGACATCGCGGCCCTCCAGCAGGTGACGGCCGCCGTCTTCGAGGAGGACGCCTACCTGTTCGACATCGAGCCGCGGGTCCAACGCCTCTACGGCGGCCTGGGCAATCACCGGCTCCTCGGCGACAGCCACCTCTCGACGCCCAACGAGCCGAACGCCGTGGTCATCCAGTATTACCTCAAGGCCGTGGCGGCGGGGGGGGCCAAGATCACCGTGGCCGACGCCCGGGGGACGGTCCTGGCCGAAGTCGCGGGCGGAGGCGCGGCGGGGATGAACACCGCGGCCTGGGACATGCGCGTCCGGAGGCCGGGACAGAAGATGGAGCGGTTCGAGGGAAGGCGCGCCCCGATGGTCGAGCCGGGGGAGTACGTCGTCACGCTGAGGGCGGCGGGAATATCCATGACCAAGACGGCCAGGATCCGCTATCGCCAGGGCTGGACGGTCGGCCCCGTTCCGGTCGTGATCCACTAGCAGGTTGCGGCGTCGTGCCGCCGCAAAGCAAAGCGGCCTCGTGAGGCCGCACTCCAAAGCGGCGCTGCCGCGCCGCGCTCCAGGGCGCTGAGGCGCAGGCCGCCGACCTTTCCGAAGACGCCATCGATCTCTCCCCGAATTCCCTCGGGGAGAAGGAGGGGCAAATAAAAATCGTATACGAGAGCGTCTGAGGTAAGCCTCCTGCCGCTGCAATCCAGAGTTCCAGAGCGGCGTCGTGCCGCCGCAAAGCAAAGCGGCCTCGTGAGGCCGCACTCCAAAGCGGCGTCGTGCCGCCGCACTCCAGGGCGCCGACGCGTCGGCGCGATCCGAAGCGGCGTTATGCCGCTGTGCTCTAAGGCTTCGACGCGTCGGCGAGCTTAATTACTGAAGGAGAGGGATTCGCGGACGGGACATCGCCGTTCGACGCCGGCCGCTTGAAATCCGCCGGCGGTTCGCGTTATACTCCCCCTCGAATTCTTAGCCCGCCCCCGGGATTGCCCCGGGGCACCCAACTAGGAGTCAGGACATGGCCAAGAAATTTGTATACTATTTCGGGGACGGCCGGGCCGACGGCGACAAGGGCATGAAGGAGCTGCTGGGCGGCAAGGGCGCCAACCTGGCCGAGATGGCCTCCCTGGGCATCCCCGTCCCCCCCGGTTTCACGATCACCACCGAGGTCTGCACCCATTTCATGAAGAACCGCAGCCTCTTTCCCGAGGGCCTGCAGGGCCAGGTCGAGGCCGCCGTCCGGAAGGTCGAGCGGATCATGGGCCTGCGGCTCGGCGACCCGGAACGGCCGCTCCTGCTATCGGTGCGCTCGGGCGCCCGGGCCTCGATGCCGGGCATGATGGAGACCGTCCTCAACATCGGCCTGAACGCCCGGACGTGCGCCGGCTTGATCCGCAAGACCGGCAACCCCCGCTTCGTCTACGACGCCTACCGCCGCCTGATCCAGATGTACTCGGACGTGGTCATGGAGAAGGCCGAGGGCCTCGAGCCCGCCGAGGGCCGGGGCGTCCGCCAGCAGCTGGAAAAAGAGATGGAGCGGATGAAGGAGGTCCGGGGAGTGAAGAACGACACGGACCTCACGGCCGACGACCTCAAGAGGCTCGTCGATGTCTATAAGGCCAAGGTCAAGGAGGTCCTGGGCCGCGAGTTCCCCGACGACGCGCGCCGGCAGCTCTGGGGCGGCATCGCCGCCGTGTTCAAGAGCTGGAACGGCCGCCGCGCCGTCTCCTACCGCCGCATCGAGAACATTCCCGACGAATGGGGCACGGCGATCAACGTCCAGGCCATGGTCTTCGGCAACATGGGCGACACGTCGGCCACGGGCGTGGCCTTCAGCCGCAACCCGGCCACGGGTGAGAACAAGTTCTACGGCGAATGGCTGGTCAACGCCCAGGGCGAGGACGTGGTGGCCGGACTGCGCACCCCGAATCCTCTCAACGAGGCCACGAAGAGCGAGCAGAACAGATACCTCCCCTCGCTGGAGAAGGCGATGCCCAAGCTCTACCGCGAGCTCGACGGGTACCGCCGGCGCCTCGAGCGGCATTACCGCGACATGCAGGACATCGAGTTCACGATCGAGGAGGGGCGCCTGTGGATGCTCCAGTGCCGGGTCGGGAAGCGGACCGGCACGGCCGCCCTGCGGATGGCCATGGACATGCTGGCCGAGAAGCTCATCCCCGAGCGCGAGGCCCTGCTGCGCCTCCATCCCGCGCAGCTCGACGAGCTGCTCCATCCCGTGGTCGACCCCGCGGACGAGAAGCGGGCGGAGGCGGAGGGGCTCCTGATCGCCAAGGGCCTGCCGGCCGGGCCGGGCGGGGCGACGGGCGAGGTCGTCTTCACCGCGGCCGCGGCCGTCGAGCGGGCCCGGGAGGGAAAGAAGGTCCTCCTCGTCCGCGAGGAGACGAACCCCGAGGACGTCGAGGGCATGCGGGCCGCGGAGGGCATCCTCACCGCGCGGGGCGGGATGACGAGCCACGCGGCGCTCGTGGCCCGGGGCTGGGGAAAGTGCTGCATCGTCGGAGCGGGCGACATCCGGGTCGAGCCGGCGGCGGGACGCATGACCGTCCGGGGGAAAGTCTATAAGGAAGGCGCCGTCCTGACGCTCAACGGCACGCGGGGATATGTCTACGAGGGGCGGCTCGGGATGCGGGACGCAACCGAAAATCCCCTGTTCAAGGGGTTCATGAAGAGGGTGGACAAGTACCGCCGCCTGGGCGTTCGGGCCAACGCCGACACGCCCGAGGACGCGCGTCTGGCCCGCTCGTTCGGCGCCGAGGGCATCGGCCTCTTCCGCACCGAGCACATGTTCTACGGCCGGGGCAGCGACCGGCCGCTCTTCCTGCTGCGGAAGATGATCCTGGCCAAGGACGAGGCCGAGAGGCGGCGGGCGCTGGACGAGCTCTTTCCCTTCGTCAAGGCGGCGGTCAAGGGAACGCTCGAGGCTATGGAAGGCTACCCGGTCACGATCCGGCTCCTCGACCCGCCCCTTCACGAGTTCGTGCCCAAGAGCGACGAGAAGCGGGCCGAGCTGGCGCGCGAGCTGGGCGTTCCGGTCGAGGACGTGCGCAAGCGGGGCGAGGAGCTCCACGAGTCGAACCCGATGATGGGCCACCGCGGCGTGCGCCTGGGCATCAGCTATCCCGAGATCTCGGAGATGCAGTTCCGGGCCATCCTGGAAGCCTCGGCCGAGCTGTGCGCCGGGGGGAAGAAATGCCTGCCCGAGATCATGATCCCCGTCACCTGCCATGTCAACGAACTCACCCACCAGAAGGCCATCTGCCGCAGAGTGGAAGCCGAGGTGCGGGCCAAGTACGGGCTGAAGCGCATCGCCTATCTCTTCGGGACGATGATCGAGGTGCCGCGCGCGGCCTTGACCGCCGACAAGATGGCCCGGGAGGCGGAGTTCTTCAGCTTCGGCACGAACGACCTGACCCAGATGACCTTCGGCTTTTCCCGAGACGACATCGGCGCCTTCATGAAGGTCTATCTCGACAAGAGAATCCTGGACGACGACCCCTTCCAGACCATAGACGTCCGCGGCATCGACAAGCTGGTGCGCATCGCCGTCGAGGGGGGGCGGAGGACGCGGCCCGACCTGAAGATCGGCATCTGCGGCGAGCACGGCGGCGACCCGGAGTCGGTCGAGCTCTGCCACAAGGCCGGGCTGAACTACGTGAGCTGCTCGCCCTTCCGCGTGCCCATCGCCCGCCTGGCCGCCGCCCAGGTGGCCATCGAGGAGGGGCTGGGCTTCTCCGGGCAGGCGGGCGATTAGAGCCAGGTCACGGCGATTTCTTTTTCGAGCGCCCGGAATTCCCCGTCTCCGGTGAGAAGCGGGACGCGGCGGAGCCGGGAGAGGGCGGCGGCGAAGCAGTCGGCATAAGCGATCTTGTAACGCGCCTTGAAGCGCGCCGCTTCCCTGGCCAGCTCGATGTCGGCGGCGACGATCCTGACGGGCAGGGTGAGGATGAAGGCCTCGACCTCGTTCGTCCGCGGCTGTCCGTATTCTCTGAGAACGCCGTAGACCACTTCACCATAATTGACCGCGGTCATCTCCATGGATTCGTCGTTGTCGGCGGCTGCGGCGAACAACTTCGCGACTTTGTCGAAGCCGGGCTCCTTTTCCAGGAAAGCCATCAGGGCGTGCGCGTCCAGGACGTGGGACATCGTCAGCCTTCTCTCTTTTTGTCCTTGGCCCTTTCCGCGAGAAGCGCTCTGGTCAGCTTTCCCCCGCTGTTCAGGATGCCGGCCATCCCGGAGAAATAGGCTTCATCCGCCGGCCTGAGGACGATTTCGCGCCCTCTCTCGACGACCAGGAGCCTGGCGCCTTTCCCGATGTTCATCCTTTTCCTGATTTTAGAGGGAATCACGATCTGCCCTTTGGTAGTGACGGTTATCATGGCCATGGCTGTCTCATGAGCAAATATATCTTACATATTTTAATATGTAAGTCAAGAAATTTTTATCTTACATATTAACTTGTTCAGACGGCGCCGTGCCTGCACATTCATGATTCGACGCGACCCCGTCTTTTATGACCTTTGCTGTTGGCTGACAAGGGAGACGTCGAACAGGGCTGACCTTCGGGAGAAATTCGGCGGGATGATTCTTGGAGCAGCCTTAAGAGGCGCGTGCAGGATTGTCTGGACGGTCAGAAGATGCGGGAGGAGGAGGGAGAGGAACCGCGGCGGGGATGCCGGGCGGCGGGGTCGGAACGGATAGACGGGGCCA
>VGJG01000035.1 GCA_016867615.1 Candidatus Aminicenantota bacterium
ATGTCGAAAGGCGTAACTCGTTTGTTTTTAGCTTTATATTTTTTGGCATGAAGATTGCATTAGAATCAATCCCGGTAACAGCCTTCCGGGGTTAAAATACGAAAAAGGAGGAACTTCAATGAAGAGAAAAGGCTTCACCCTCATCGAGCTGCTGATCGTCGTGGCGATCATCGGCATCCTGGCGGCCCTGCTCATCCCTAACGCCCTGACGGCCATGCAGAAGGCCAAGCAGAAAGGGACGATGAAAGACTTGGCCACGATCTCTACGGCTCTGACGGACCACGTCACGGACAACGGCAATGCGCCCACCCACAGCGGGGCCATCACCGCCGAGTTCCAGGCCGTCCTCTCGCCCTTCTACATCAAGGTCTGCCCGATGAACGACCAGTGGGGCTTCCCCATCAACGTCTATTCCGGGCAGGATGCGGACACCGACATCAGAGGCTGCATCTTCACCGGCATCGACGACTTCGTCGTGGAGTCCTATGCCCGGGACGGCGCGGAAGGCGAGGACGTGTACAACCCCGATGAGCCGGAAAACGGCCTGTACATCGTCACCAGCATGGCCGACTTCGCCAGGGACCTGGTCATGTTCAACGGCAACTGGGTGATCGGGCCCCAGACGCGGTCCTCCGTTCAGGACTAAGAGCGTCTTTCAAACCGACCTGAAGCAGCTTTTGCCAAAGCCGGGGGGCGGCGGGCCGAACCCGCCGCCCCCGACGGCGCTCCGAGGGCGGGGGGAGGAGAAGGAGGGCGAGCATGAGACGCCAAGGCAGCCGGGGATTCACCCTCATCGAGCTTTTGGTCGTCGTGGCCATCATCGGCGTGCTCTCGGCCCTGATCATCCCGGTCATCCAGACGGCGATGCAGAAGGCCAAGCAGAAAGCCACGATGTCCGACATCTCCATCCTCTCCAAGGCCATCATGTCCTACATCACCGACAACGGCCGCGCCCCCACGAGCCCCGAGGGCGAGGTCGACCTCGGCTCCGAGATCGTCGGCCAGCTCAACTCCCTGCACATCCGTCCCTTCGCCATCACCGACCGGTGGAGCAACGCCCTGTGCGTCTGGACGGGCCTGGGCGTGGGGGGCGTTTTCGGCATCGACGCCGAGGAAGTCGGCATCGATGATTATGTCGTTCAGTCCCTGGGCCGCGACGGCGAGGACGAGGGCTATGTCTACAACCCCGAAGACCCGGACAGCAGCCTCTACCTCGTCCTGGACGCCGAGGATTTCAACCGGGACCTGATCATCTGGAACGGGTCCTGGATCCGCGCCCCCCGCGTGGGGGGATAGCCGGCCGCTCCGACAAGTCCGGCTTCCTCTTTTTTCAACTCCAGTCACATCGATGCGGCTTGTTTTCCGCCGTTCTTAATAAGGAGGATCTCCGTCGGGATCGGCCGGCCGGAGCTGTGCTATAATCCGTCCGTGTATCCGAGAACGATCCTGGGCGGCCTGGCGGCGGCCGCATTCATCCTGCTCCTCATTCCTGTGTTTTTGGTGAGTTTCCTGCTCCGTATTCCCGGGCCGCTGTTCGCTTATTCCCGGGTTGCCCTGCGCGCGATCCTGGCCGTCGCCGGCATCAGGGCCGATGTCTCGGGGCGCGAGCTCTTCGACCGGAACGGGTCCTATGTCTTCATGTCCAACCACCTGAGTCTCATCGACGGCCCCCTGCTGTTTCTCCTCATTCCGCAACCGGTCAGGGTCATCATCAAGAAGCAGGCCTTCCGCATCCCGGTCCTGGGGTTGAGCATGCTCTTCGCCGGCTTCGTGCCCGTGGACCGCAAGGGGGCCCGCCAGGGACGGCGGGCCATCGACCATGCGGCGCGCCTGATGCGGGCGAAGGGCTTCTCTTTCCTGATCTTCCCCGAGGGGACGCGCAGCCGGGACGGCAGGCTGCAGCCTTTCAAGAGGGGAGGTTTCTTCCTGGCCCTTGAGGCCGGCGCCCCCGTCGTCCCGGTGAGCGTTTCAGGGTCGTTCAAGGTCATGCGCCGGGGCAGTCCGTTCATCCGGCCGGGCAGGATCCGCATCCGGTTCCACCCGCCCCTGGAGGCGGACACGAGCAACGGCGACCCCGCCGAGCTCATGGCCAGGACGCGGGAGGCCGTCGTCTCCGGCCTGGCCGAGGAGGAGTCATGGACTTCAGGGAACACATCAGGGAATTGACCGAGATCCTATCGGGCCTCGAGAGCTCGCTCCGTCCCGCCTGGGACGGGGCGGTCGAGGCCGTATGCCGGTCCTTGAGGTCCGGCGGCAAGATCCTGGCCTTCGGCAACGGCGGGAGCGCGGCCGAGGCCCAGCATTTCGTCGCCGAATTGGTGAATAAATTTCTTAGGAAACGGCCCGCCATCCGGGCGATCTCCCTGACCACGGACACGTCCATCCTGACTTCCGTGGGGAACGACCTGTCCTTCGACCGGGTCTTCAGCCGGCAGATCGAGGCCTTGGCCTCCGAGGGAGACGTCGCCCTGGCCTTGTCAACGAGCGGGACTTCGCCCAACATCGTCCGGGCGGTCGAGACGGCCCGGGCGATGGGCCTGGTGACGGTCGCCCTGACCGGGCTGGGAGGCGGAGCGCTGGCCGGCGCGGTCGATCATCTCCTGGCCGTTCCCTCGGCCAACACGCCCCGCATACAGGAGGCCCACCTCTTTCTCCTGCACAGGCTGGCCCTGGAAGCGGAGAGGCGCCTCTTCGAGATTTAAAAGGCCGGGATCAATCCTCGGCGCCGGTCACGGCCTTCTTGATCTCCGCCGCCCGGCCCGTTCCGCTGTTGAACAGGTAGACCGAGACTCCCTGCAGGAGTCGGCGCCACAGGCCCTTGTGCAGCTCCAGGCGTTCCGGCGAGGAGGCCAGGAGATGGGGGTTGAAATACGGGGCGGCTTTCGCCGCGCCGGGGACTTTCTTCAGCCCCGGGACCTCGCCCGACTCGAGCATCCTCAGCGCCTCCTCCTTGTCGAGCTCGACCACGGCCGGCGAGGTCGGGTCGTTCCGCAGGAGGAACAGCCAACGCAGGACGCCCCGGCGGGCATACGAGGACGCCCCGCCGATCCAGGAGGGGTCGAGCAGGGCGTGGCCTTCCTGGGAAGCCTTGTAGCAGAACAGAGAGCCGCGGTCGAGGCGGCAATCCTCCCCGCGGAGGCAGGCGGCGTTCTGGCAGTCTTCCTTGCGGACGACGACGTTCTCGCAGCGGCTGGCGTCGAACAGGGGGGCCAGGGCGGGAAAGGACTCGACGGTGTTGACGGGCACATAGAGCTTCCGCTCGATGCTGTCCGCCAGGGGGCCGTCGCCGGTATGGCGGACGAAGAATTGGTCGGTCGAGTGAAGGCGGAATCTCTTGTCCCCCAGAAGCTCGAAGAAGAGCTCGGTCTTGCGCGTCCCCTGGGGCCCGACGAGGGCCAGGAGCCGGCCGTTGACCTCCGCGGCCATGCCCCGCACGCCGTGGCTGAGGAGCATCCGCTCGGCGGTGTCCATGACCAGGCCCAGGGCCAGGCTGCGCAGGGGGCCGTAGGCGTCGGTATTGACCAGGACGCCGGTCCGCGTCTCGGAGTTGAAGTAAGCCCGGGGCTCCCGGCCGGGGATGCCGTCCACGGCGAGGATGACCCCGTGAGGCTCCAGCCCGCCCTCGAGCTGGGCCGGGAACCAGTTCTCCATCCAGAATTCGTAGAGATGGGCGACGTTCGTCCTGAGCCGGACGACGACTCCTTGGATGTTGGCGTTCCACTCGTACACGGGCGCGCTCCCCAGGCGGCCGTCCATCTCCGCCGCCAGGGCGTCGCGCAGGGGGACGGTGACGGCCGGCTCGACGGGCACGGACTTCCGGACGCGGGTCGCAGCGTTGTTCAGCGCGGCGGACCGGGCCCGGCGGGAGGGTTTGAGCTCGGAGAGGGCTTTGACAATCCTGTCCAGCCCCTTTTCCAGGTTCTCTATGGAGGTGGCATACGACAGGCGGATGCAGTCCTCCGCGGCGAAGGCGTCTCCGGGGACGACGGCCACCCGGGCCTCCTTGAGGAGGTAATAGGCCAGGCCGTAGGAGTTCCGCATCCTCATGCCCTGAAACTCCTTGTCGTAGAGCGAGGAGACGTTGGGGAAGAGGTAGAAAGCGCCCTGGGGCTTGAAGCACGACAGGCCGGGCACGGCCTGGAGGCGCATGAGGACGTAATTCCGCCGTCTCTGGAATTCGGCGGCCATGCGGGACACCTCGTGCTGAGGCCCGCGGAGCGCTTCCAGGGCGGCTTTTTGCGAGATCGAGCAGGGGTTGGACGTGGTGTGGCTCTGGATCTTGGCCATGGCTCCGATGATGTCGGCCGGCCCGGCGGCATACCCGATCCGCCAGCCGGTCATGGAATAGGACTTGGACACGCCGTCGACGACGATGGTCTTCCTCTTGACGTCCTCGCCCAGGGAGGCGAAGGAAGTGAAGACGAATCCGTCATAAACCAGTTTGCCGTAGATCTCGTCGGCGATGACATACAGGTCTTCGCCCCGCAGGACTCCCGCCAGGGCTTCGAGCTGAGCCCGGGTGTAGGCCGCGCCCGTGGGGTTCGACGGGTTGTTGAGCAGAAGGGCCTTGGTCGCGGGCGTGATGGCCGCCTTCAGGGCTTCGGGCTTCAGGAGAAAGCCGTCCTCCTCCCGGGTGGGGACGATGACCGGCTTCCCCTTGGCCAGGGTGACCAAGTGGGGATAGGTGACCCAATAGGGAGAGGGGATGATGACCTCCTCCCCCTCGTCGACCAGGGCCTGGATGAGATGGAAGAGCGAGCTCTTGGCCCCGGTGGAGACGATGACCTCGCCGGGCGCGTAGCTGAGGCCGGAGTCGGCTTTCAGGCGCTCGACGACGGCCTTCTTCAGCGCGGGGATCCCCTCGTTCTCGGTGTACTTGGTGAAGTCGTCCTCGACGGCCTTGATGCCCGCGGCCTTGACGTTGGCCGGGGTGGGAAAGTCGGGCTCGCCGACGCTCAGGTCGATGACGTCGATTCCCTCGGCGCGCATGGCCTTGGCTTTGGCCGAGATCTTGAGCGTGGGGGAAGCGCCGATCTGATTGGCTTTCTCTGAGACCATGGTGCACCCTTTTGCGCCGGGCGTCCTCTACTTGGCCGGCTTGTCGTCCTTGCCCTCGGGGGACAGCTTGTCCTGGAGGTATTTCTTGAGGTCCACGCCGGCCAGGGACTTCACGACCTCGGGCAACTGGGCCAGGATCTCGGCCACCTGGCCGGTGATCCTGGTCGTGCCCAGGCCTTTGTCGCCGCCGACGACCACGATCTTGTCCACCTTGCTCAGGGGCTCGGCGACGGCCCGGGCCAACTCGGGCAGAATGTTCATGTAGGTCTCGAACACGGCCGCCTGGTTGTACTTGTCCCAGGCCTGGGCCTTCTTGGCCATGGCTTCGGCCTCGGCCAGGCCGCGCTGCCTGACCCGGTCGGCCTCGGCCAGGCCCTCGAGCTTGAGCGCCTCGGCCTTGCCCCGGGCCTCGGCGTGGATGCGGTACTCCTCGGCCTCGGCCTCGGCCTTGATCTGGTACTTGCGCGCGTCGGCCGGCTTGAGGACCGTGGATTCCAGTTCCTTCTCCCGGCGGGCGATCTCGAGCTGCTCGGTCTTGACCGCCTCTTCCTTCTCGATCTGCTTGACCTTGGCCTCTTCCTTCTTGATCTCCTGGCTGAGCCGGAACCGCTCGAGCTCGTAGGAGAAGTCGGCCTGGGCCTTTCTCTGGTTGACCGTCACCTGGGACTCGGCCTTCTTGGCCTCGTTTTCCCACTGGGCTTTGGCGATCAGGGCATCGGCCTGGAGCCGGGCGACCTCGGCTTCGCGCCGGGCCAGCGAGGATTTGACGACGGACTCTTTCTCGGTCTCGGCCTGGGCGATGGCCGCGTCGCGCTTGGCGGCGGCGATCTGAGGCCGGCTGAGGGCGTCGATGTAGCCCTGGGTGTCGCTGATGTCCTTGAGGGAGAAGGACAGGACGACCAGCCCCATTTTTTCGAAGTCGGGCTGCAGGGCCTGCACGACCCTGGTCGAGAAATCCTGCCGGCCGCGGTAGATCTGCTCCACGGTCATGGTGCCGATGACTTCCCTCATCTTGCCCTCGACGACCGTGGAGGCGACGTCCCGGATGCCGTCCCTGCCCATTCCCAGGAACTGCTCGGCCGCCAGGTGGATGGCCGTGTCCGCGGAGCCGACCTTGACCTGTCCCATGGCCTCGGCCATGAGGGGCACGCCGCCGTGGGTCAGGACCTCGGGGGTCTTGACGAACAGGGTGATGACCTCCATGGGCAGGCGGTCCACGCGCTCCAGGAAGGGAAGGAGGAGCGTCCCCCCGCCCAGACGGATGCGGTAGCCGATCTTCTTCCGCGTGCCGTCGGGCAGGGTCAAGGCCCGCTTCCGGCCGCCGGAGATGATCAGGACTTCGTTCGGCCCGACCTTGCGGTATTGGACGGCCACCAGGACGATGAACAGCGCGATGAGGCCCACGCCGATGCCGATGAGGATGAGAAGAGTCTGCAGGCTCATGAAGACCTCCTGTGAAGCGTCCCCCGGACACCGGCCGGGATGCTCGGATTGCCCTGCCCTCCGGAAGGGCGAAAAAGGCTCTATTTAAAGCAAAATCTTATCCTTTGCGCCCTGAGATGTCAAGACAGAGAGGGCGGAGGCTCAAACGTGGAAGCCGGTTCGAAGAACCGGTCTTGTGGCCCACGAACCCCTGGCGAGGGTCATTGTTAACACGGAATCGGGCATGTTTCCCGGGGGGCTCGTTATATTGGAATGCCGGCAGGCGAGGAGGGGATTGTTACGGCGCCTGTCGCCCGGAAGGGAAGGGGTCAGCCGAAGAGGCCGTAGCGGAGGATGTGGACGACGGCCGCCACGCCGTCCTTCCAGCCGATCTTCTTCCCCTCGCTGTAGTCCCTCCCCGAGTAGGAGATGGGGACCTCGTAGATGCGGCAGCGGAGCCGGGCCAGCTTGATCGTCACCTCGGGCTCGAACCCGAACCGCTTGGATTTCAGGGCGACCCTGTTCAGCACGTCCTTCTTGAAGACCTTGTAGCACGTCTCCATGTCGGTCAGGTTGAGGTTGGACATCATGTTGCAGAAGGTGGTCAGGAGCTTGTTGCCGACGTAATGCCAGAAGAACAGGACCCTGTGGGTCCCGCCCTGGAACCGGGAGCCGTAGACCACGTCCGCCCGGCCGTCCAGGATGGGCTGAAGGAGCAGGGGGTATTCCCTCGGGTCGTACTCCAGGTCGGCGTCCTGGACGAGGACGATGTCGCCCGCAGCCCGGGCGAAACCCGTCCGGAGCGCGGACCCCTTGCCCCGGTTCTCCTCATGAAAGAAGACCTTGACCCCGGGGAGGCGGCGGCCCCGCAGCCATTCCCGCGTCCCGTCGCGGGAGCAGTCGTCGACGACGATGATCTCCTTCTTCAATGCGCCGAGCCGCACGGCCAGGACGCGGCGCAGAACCTCCTCGATCGTCCGGCGCTCGTTGTAGACGGGGATGACGATGGACAGTTTCATGGCTTTTTTCCGGGTGTCAGGCGTTCAGCTTTTCCTTGAAATAGGCGATCGTCCGCTCCAGTCCTTCCTCCAGGCCGACACGCGGCCGCCAGCCGAGCCGAGACCCGGCCAGGGTGATGTCCGGGCAGCGCTGGACCGGGTCGTCCTGGGGCAGGGGTTTGTGAACTATGGGCGACCGGCTCTTGGTCTGCTTGAGTATGCTCTCGGCCAGCTCCAGGATGGTGAACTCGGAGGGGTTCCCCAGGTTGACCGGCCCGGTCAGGTCCCCCGACTCCATCAGCCCGTGCAGGCCCTCGATGAGGTCGCTGACGTAGCAGAAAGAGCGGGTCTGGCTTCCGTCGCCGTAGACGGTCAGCGGCTCGCCCCGGAGCGCTTGAACGATGAAGTTGCTCACCACCCGGCCGTCCTTGACGGCCATGCGCGGGCCGTAGGTGTTGAAGATCCGGGCGATGCGGACGGCCACCCGGTTCTGTCGGTGGTAATCCATGGCCAGGGTCTCGGCCACGCGCTTCCCCTCGTCGTAGCAGCTCCGCAGGCCGATGGGATTGACGTGGCCCCAGTAGTCCTCGGTCTGGGGATGGACTTCCGGGTCGCCGTAGACCTCGGAGGTCGAGGCCAGGAGGATCCGCGCGCCCGTCCTCTTGGCCAGGCCGAGCATGTTGATCGTGCCCATGACGTTGGTCTTGACCGTCTTGATGGGGTTGTGCTGGTAGTGGATGGGCGAGGCCGGGCAGGCCAGATGGTAGACCTTGTCCACCTCCGCGAACAGGGGATGGATGACGTCGTGGCGGATGAACTCGAAATCGGACCGTGCGGCCAGGTGGCGGATGTTGTCCTTGCTCCCGGAGAAGCAGTTGTCGACGCACAGGACCTCCGTCCCTGTGCGGAGAAGAAAGTCGCAGAGATGGCTGCCCAGGAAACCCGCTCCGCCCGTGACCAGGGTCCGGTCCATATCGGCTCTGTCTCCCTAATCCCCGTAGGCCATGAACATCCGGCTTTTTTTTATCAGGATGTCGCGCTGTTTTTGGACGATTTCCGTCACGCCCTTGTCGGCGAGCTGCATGAGCCCGGCCAGGGTCTTGCGGGAGAAGGGGGCTTTTTCCGCCGAGGCCTGAACCTCCACCAGCTGTCCCCGGTCGGTCTGGACGATGTTCATGTCGAGCTCGGCCGAGGAATCCTCCTGGTAGTCCAGGTCGAGGAGCAGCTCTCCGGCGACGACGCCCACGGACACGGCGGCCACGAGGTGTTTGAGGGGCATGCGGCCGATGAGCCGCAGGTCCAGCATCCGCTTCAGGCACAGGGCCAGGGCGATGCAGGCGGCGGAGATCGAGGCCGTCCGGGTCCCGCCGTCGGCCTGGAGGACGTCGCAGTCGACGATGATCTGCCTCTCTCCCAGGAGGGGCAGGTCGGTGACGGACCTCAGGGCGCGGCCGATCAGCCGCTGGATCTCCTGGCTCCGCCCGCCCTGCATCCTCTCGCGCTGGGTCCGTTTCTCGGTCGAGCGGGGAAGCATGGCGTACTCGGCCGTGACCCAACCCGAGCCGGTGTTCTTCAGGAAGGGGGGGACCTTGTCCTCGAGCGTGGCGGCGGCCAGGACCCTCGTCCGGCCGACCTCGATCAGGGCCGAGCCCTCGGCGAAGTCGAGGCAGTCCGGCGTGATCTTGACCGGCCTGAGCTCGTCAGGGGCCCTGCCGCTGGAACGCAGTTTTTTCTCCATGTTCTTCCGGGGGCCGGGACCGCCACCGGTCATGGAACCACAGCCAGGATTCCGGGGCGTCTCGGACTCGGACTTCAATGATTTTAGTGCAGGCTTGCGTGATTTTCAACACATTCTCCGGCGTGTCCCCGGCGGCCGGGACATCGAGCGGCCGGCCGAGCCGGAGGACATATCCCCCGTCGCGGCGGGGATGGCTGAAGACGGGCAGGAGGGGGGCGCCGGATTTCAGGTGAAAAACGGCCGGGCCGGGGGTGGTTCCGGCCGCGCGTCCGAAGAAATCCACGAAGACGCCCTCGCGGCGGAGGACGTTCTGGTCGATGACAATGGCCACGACCTCATTCCGCCGCAGGGCCTCGAGGACCGGCCGCGCCGCGCGGTGCTTGTGGATGACCCGGGCCCCCAGGCGGCGGCGCAGGGACAGGAGCTCGGCCTCGAGGAGACCGTTGTCCAGCTTGCGGGCGATGACGTGCAGCGGCGCGATGCGGGACACGGCCAGGGACCCGGCCTCCCAATTCCCGAAATGGCCGGTGAAGAGGAGGACGCCCCGGCCCTTCTCCAGGGCCCGTCGCAGGTTCTCCCCGCCCTCGAGGTCCACGAGGGATTCGAGACGGTCCCGGCGGAGGGTCTGCATCTTGACCATGTCGGCCAGCATGCCCCCGAACCGGACGAAGGAACGGCGC
>VGJG01000036.1 GCA_016867615.1 Candidatus Aminicenantota bacterium
CACCAGGAACAACGGCAGGGTCACGACCGTGACGGCGATCAGGCCCCGGACCCCGGTCAGGGTCATGACCTGGACCAGGATCCCGACGCAGGTCAGGGTGCCGATGAGGGGCAGGAGCTGTTCGACCGTGCGGCCGGAGACGGCCAGGATGTCGAGCCGGCGCGGGGAGAGCGCGACGGCTAGGGCCGCGGCGCAGGCGAACATCAGGGGCAGGCCCAGGACGGGAAGGGCGAACGGCCACAGCCGGCCGGCGGCCAGGAGGAGGAAAAAGAGGGCGAACGGGGCGCCGAAGCGCCACCAGTTCATGCCCGGCGGCGCGGCCGGGAGCTCGGACAGGGCCCGCTCCAGGTCGGGAGGGTGGGAGCGGCGGCCGAGGATGAAGAGGACCGCCGGCGACAGGAGCAGGCAGGGGATGAGGAGCGGCAGGAAGAACCCGACGTAGGGCATGTTGACCCCGGCCGCGGTCAGCATGGCCCATAGGTTCACGGGCGGAGCGGCGGCGCTTAATCCGGCGCAGAGGAAGACGGCGGCCGCGGCCCGCGGCGCGGGAATGCCCATGGAGCGCAGGATGACGGCCACCAGGCCCCCGGTGATGAGCACGGTCACGCTGCCCGCGCCGGTCAGGGCGCCCGGGACGAGGAGCAGAAGGGCGAGCAGGAAAAACAGGACGGCCTTGCGGCGGTGGAAGCGTCCGAGGATCCGGCGGGCGACGAAGGCCACGCCCCCGGCTTCCAGGAGCAGGTTCATGAACAGCGTGGCGGTGATGAAGATGAGGATGATGTCGAAGTAGGTGAAGGCGCCCTCGACGATTTGCCGGGCGGGGATGCCGGCCCCTCCGGCCAGGCCGCCGGCCAGGGCGGCGGCCAGAAGGGCCAGCTCGGCCGAGAGCTTGGCCAGGCGGGCGGCGGCGTAGGCCGCGACCATCACCGCCAGGATGATCGACGCGGACGCCGCGGCGCTCATGAGGGGATTATCCGGAAAAAAAGTGTGTCCCCATCAGGAAGCGGCCGGGACATTGGGAGTGCGGCGGCACGGCGCCGCTTGGGATTGCGGCGACAGGCGGCCCGAAGGATCATGACGGTTAATTTATGCAAAAAGCGGCCGGAGCGCAACCCGGCGCCCGAGCGCGTCTCCGCATGCCGAATCGGCCGCCGCGGCCGCGTTCCAAGAAACGGGGGTTCCCGCCTTGCCCGTTCTCCCGCGCGGCGCGGTCGTCCGTCCAAACCGGACAGGGGTGCTCGGGAGCGCGCCTTGACAGGCGCGGGAGGGGATGGTACATTTTAATCTCTACAAAATATATAGGAATTTATTCCACAAAGTGAAGGAGCCTCCATTCATGAAAAAATCGATCGTTTTCATTCTGGCCGCCCTCCTGCTCGCCGGCTCTCTTTCGGCCGGCGTTGTCAGGAAGAGCAAGTCCGAGGTCACCTTCCAGAAATTCGGGACCTTCAGCACCGTGCAGCAGGAGAAGCTCACCGCCGAGCGCCGGGCCCTGGAGATGGAGAGCGTCTTCAAGGGCCAGGGGCTCGTCGGCTCGCTGGCGGGCAAGACCCTCCTCCGCTCCGGGACCTTCGGCGAGATCGTGGATCTGCCCCAGTCTTCGATCACGAACATCGACCACAAGCGCCGGCAGTACGAGGTGCGCCCCATCGAGCCCCCGAAAGAGCAGGCGGGCCGGCCGGCCGCGGGGGGCCGCGAGGAGCGCCAGGAGAAGCCCGAGGAGAGCGATATCAAGGTCACCCGCTCCGAGTTCAAAGTCCAGAAGACGGACGAATCCAGGACGATCAATCAGTTCGCCTGCCGGAAGCACCTCATCACCTGGGTGACCGACTGGGAGAACACCAGGACGGGCGAGAAAGGGACGGAGAGCCTGACGTCCGAAGTCTGGACCACGGCCCTGACGCCGGATCTCGCCGCCGGGCAGAAGGCCCAAACGGCCTTCAGCCAGGAATACATGAAGAAGCTGGGGCTGGACCGCGACGCCTCGTCCGACGACTACCTCGGCCTGAGCTGGGTGGAGATCCTCGGAAGCCTGGACGTGCAGGGCAACAAGCCCCGTCTCACGGCCGCCAAGGCCGCCTCGGAGATGAAGAAGATCGAGGGCTATCCCGTGCTCGTCGACGGCAAGTACTTCTCCAAGAGCGAGGGCGGACAACAGGCCGCCGAGGAGGAGAGCGGCGGGAGCCTGCTGGGCCGGCTGTCCAAGAAGGTGCTCGACCGCAAGCCCAAGGACGAGGGCGAGGCGCCCATCCTGGCCTTCACCACCGAGCTCCTGGAGATCCGCGCCGCCGACCTCGGCCCCGGCGACTTCCAGCCCCCCGCGGAATACAAGGAAAAAAAATAGCCGCGCGGCCGTCACAACGCGGCGCGCGTAAGCCCGCCGGTTCTGGCGGCTTCCCCCGTCGGCAGGCCGACGGGACTCCCTTCCGCCGTGGGAGCTCCGGGGCGAATCCGGCTCCTGAGTTCCTGAGGATTGCCCCGGAAGTTCAGCCCGGTTGACCTCTGCGCGAAATCAGCTCACGGAGAAGGGGAGAGGGCTGCCCGAAGAGGTTGCCGCTCCTCGGGGGAGAATCACTTCTTGAAAAGCTTGTCGAGCGCGACGAGGAGGTCGAGGTTCTTCTCGACCTCGACCAGGGGGATTTTCTTCGCCTCGGCGACGGCCGTGAACCGCTTGTCGGCGTTCCCGTCCCTGTTGACCAGAAGGAGGTCGGAGCGGGGCGCGACGGCGTCGATGGTCTGCTCGTCCGTCGTGTCGCCGGCCGAGGCGCCCTGGCTGCGCCGCTTCAGGCCCTCGATGTGAGCCCCGACGACGGGCACGCCCAGGTGCCGCGCCTCCCCGATCAGGGCGGCGATGCGCTTGATCTCGTCGTCGATCGCGATGCCCGCGGCGCCCATGCCCTTGAGGCTGGCGCCCATGACGACCACCAGGCTCCGGTAGGGCGCCCCGGTCGCCGTCCCGGCCTTGAGGTCGCCGGCCGCGGCCAGCGGCTTGAGCTCGAACTCGAGGTTGAGCCGCTTGAGGATGACCTTGAGCATGTCCGCTCCCGGGCTCTGTCCGCAGGAGGTGAGGAGGACGGGCGCTCGGAGCTCGGGGGATTCGGCCTGCGCCGCGAAAATTGCCGGCGCGGCCGCGGCCATCAGGAGCGCGCACGCCAGGAATATCGGCATCGTCTTGTATGTCATCTTGCCTCTCCTTAAAAAATCATCCTATCGGATTGCGGCCGGAGCGTCAACGCGCCGCGGACGGATTCCCGGGCCCGCGGTTGATGCGGTCTGGGAAGCGCTCGGCGTTGGAGCGCGGCCGCAAGTGGCCGGCCGCTTGCCGTGAGCCGGGCGAGAAGAACTGACCCCTACCCCCTCCAAGTTGACGGGCCCCTCCTGTTTTCACTACGATGTCAAAACGTGAAGAAGAAGACCTTCGGGCTCATCGGCACGATCAGCCGGGACGAGGTCCGGCGCGAGACGGGGGGGGAATTCCGGAACCTCGGCGGCGCGCTCTACCAGGCCGCGACCCTCTGCGCCCTCGGCGAGGACACGCGGCTCTACGCCCGGCTGGCGGACGACATGGCGGCCGAGGTCGAAGACATGGTCGCCGACTGGACGGCCTTCCGCCGGGACGGGCTCCAGCGGCATCCGGGCGCCGGAAACAGGGTGAGCCTCACCTATCCCCGGCGGGGGGAGAGGGTCGAGATCCTCCATGAGGCCGTGCCGCCCCTCGACCCGGAGCCTGTCCTCCGGAACCTGGCGGAGCTTTCCTTTCTCGTCCTGGTCGTCAACTCCGGGTTCGACCTCGAACTCGGCGACTGGCGGCGCATCGCGGACGCCGCACCCTGCCCTGTCTGGTTCGACATCCATTCCCTGACACTGGAAAAAGCGCTCGGCCGGCCCCGCGCCTACCGCTCCGTCCCGGAATGGAAAGACTGGGCGCGGGGTGCGTCCTACATCCAGGCGAACCGAAAGGAAGCCGCCTGTCTGCTGGGCGCGCCCGAGAGCGAGGCCGGTCCGGAAGAAGTGCGCGCCTTCTGCCGCTTGGGTCTCGACCTCGGAGCCGAGGCTGTTTTCGTCACCCTGGGCAAGGAGGGGGCTTTGGCCGCGACTTCCTCCGGAGAGCGGATCGTGCGGCCCGGCCGGGAGACCGCGGTCGTGGACACCACGGGATGCGGCGACGTCTTCTGCGCGGCGGCCTCATCGGCGCTGCGCCGCGGCGCCGACCCCGGAGAGGCCGCCCGGTTCGGCGTGGAATTGGCTTCGCTCGCGGCGCGGTCCGCCGGCGTCCGAGAGATATTTGAGCTTGCTTCAAATATTGGGAGGCATACCTAGTCAAAGACGCTGTAGGCAAGAAGTCTTATTCAAATGAGAGATGGTATCGATAATATTGCAGAGCGCAATCAACCGAATTTTTCAGAAAGACCTTCGGAGATTTCCGGCTAGTACAGGACGGACGCCTCGCCCTTCCGGGTGATCTCGTCCGCGATCTCCCTGAGCAGCGCGTCCCGGCGGACGAGGACGGCCTTGATCTCCGAGGAGGTGAGGCAATTCCCCACCGCCCCGCGGACGGCCTCGGCCGTCAGCCGGCCGAGCGCTTCCACGAACGCGCGGGGCAGGGGGGCGAACTCCGTTTTCATCGACAGCCCGTTCCGCCCGTAGATCAGCCGTTCGACGTGGGGATAGGTGTCCCGGAAGGCCCGGGAGTGGTCGATGAGGATCAGGCGCCAGTCCGGCGTGTAGCGGATGTTCTGCAGGGAGCGGTCGGTGTTGGCGATCAGGCTGTCGAAGGCCCGCTGCAGGGCCCGGGCCTTGAAGACCCCTTCGGCTTTCTCCGGAGAGACGGAGATCTGTTCCCGGTGCATCTTGAGCTCGCTCATCGGCAGGTCGGCCCAGAGCTGCAGCGACCCGGCGTTCAGGCGGAAGGAGCGCTCGACCGTCGGCGGAACCATGCCCAGGGCGAGGAGCTTGTCCAGCCTGTAGGCGGCGATCTCGCATTCCCACTTGTCCGTGACCCCGGCCCCGATCCCCGACGGACGCTTCCAGACGGCGTGGCCCTCCAGCTCTCCGAGCCGCAGATGGAGCTTGCGGGGCTTGGTGACGCCCTCGCCGATCTTCTCGCTGCCGACGATCTTGGCCTTCAGGAGGAATGTCTCCCATTCCCCGCGCCGGGCCGTTTCCTCGGGCGTGAACTGCGCCGCGGCGGTGGCGGTCCAGACGGCCGCGGTCAGAGCGGCGGTGAGAAGCTTACGAAATCCCGGTCCAAAACTCATGACGGCCACCTCCCGCGCCCGAGGGGGCGCCCCCGGTGTCAATATCCCGGATCGCCGTCCCGCACCTTCCCCCGGAAGACCCGGTGGAGAAAGACGACGGCGGCGATGACGAGCGGCAGTCCGACGGCGGCGATGATGAGCATGACCTTGAGCGTCAGGGGGCCCGACGAGGCGTTGGCCGCGGTCAGGCTCAGGGCGGTTTCGCGGGCCCGGACGAGGACCGGGTACTGGACCGCCCCGACGAGGCCCCACAGGCTGAGGAACATCAGCGAGGTCATGAGGAAGGCCAGCCGGTCGTTGCCCCAGCCGAAGGCCAGGTTGAGGACGATGAGGGCCGCGACGAACACCGCGGCGCACGCCCAGGCAAGGATGTTCGTCCTGGCCCAGGACAGGTACCCGAAGGACAGGGCCAGGCAGGAGACGAACAGCAGGGCTTCCGCCCACCACAGCTTGACCGCGGCTTTTTTCGCCCGGTCGCGCAGCGGTCCGTCGGTCTTGAGGGCGATGTAGGCCGCGCCGTGGAGGAGGAACGTGGACAGCCCCAGGAAGCCGATGAACATGGGGAACAGGCGGAACAGGGTGAGGAAGCTTCCCCGGAACTCCCCGGCGGCGTCCAGGGGAACGCCGACGATCACGTTGCCCAGGGCCACGCCGAAGAGGAACGCCGGGACCCAGCTGCCCAGGGTGAAGCCCATCTCCCAGAGCGAAGTTCTCCTCGGGTCGTGGCCGCGGAATTCCAGGGAGACGGCCCGGAAGATCAGGGCGAAGAGGACGAGCATCAGCGCCAGGTAGAACCCGCTGAAGACCGTGGCGTAGACCGGGGGGAAGGCGGCGAAAAGCGCCGCCCCGGCGGTGAGCAGCCAGACCTCGTTGCCGTCCCAGAAAGGACCGATGGCCCTCAGGAGAGTCTTTTTCTCCTCCTCCTTCTCGGTCAGCAGGGAGAACAGGCAGCCGACGCCCAGGTCGTAGCCGTCGAGCAGCGAGTATCCGACCAGGAGGAATCCGACGAGGAAGAACCAGAGGGTTTGCAGAGCGCTCGGTTCCATCATCCCTCTCCCGCCCCGGGGCCCTTTTTCACGAGCTTGACCATGATCCTGACCCCGACCGCGGCGATCAGGGAGTAGACGAGAATGAACAGGATCAGGGTGGCGAGGATCTGCCCCGCGGGAACCACCGGGGAAGCGGCGTCCGCCGTGCGCAGGACCTTGTACACCGCCCAGGGCTGGCGCCCGACCTCGGCCGCGATCCAGCCCGCGGTGTTGGCCAGGTAGGGCAGGGGCACGGCGATGAGGAGCATTTTAAGGAAGAGCCTGGAATCGAGCACCCGTTTCTTCAGGAAGAGGAGCAGCCCCCAGCCGGCCAGGCCGATGAAGGCCAGTCCGAGAAGGATCATCAGATGATAGGACAGGAAGGGCAGCACGACGGGCGGCCTCTCGTCGGGCGGGAAGGCGTTGAGCCCTTTGACCTCGGCCCCCGCGTCGAAATGAATGAGCCAGCTCAGCATCCCCGGCACCGCCAGCTGGAAGCGGATTTTTTGCGCTTTTACGTCGGGGATGCCGAACACGGTGAAGGGCGCGCCGGTTTGCGTCTCCCATAGGCCCTCGAAGGCGGCCATCTTTTCCGGCTGGGTGCGGGCCACCTGGACGGAATGGGCGTGCCCCAGCCCGAGCTGAAGCAGGGAGGCGGCGATGAAGACCGCCAGGGCCGTGCGGAGCAGCGGGGCGACGGCCGGGGCGTCCTTCTTTTTCAGGATGAGCCAGGCGGCCGCGGCCGCGGCGAGCAGCGAGCCCGTGACCCAGCCTGCGGCGATCGTGTGGAGGAAACGGATCATGGTCGAGGGGTTGAAGGCCGCGGCGAAAAAGTCCGTCAGGACCGCCCGGCCGCCCTCCATCCGGAACCCGGCGGGAGTCTGCATCCAGGAGTTGGCGATCAGGATCCAGAACCCGGAGAGGTGGCTGCCGATGAAGACGAAGAGGGCCGCCAGCCAGTAAACGCCCCGCGAGACGCGGCGGCGGCCGAAGACCAGGACGGCGAGGAAGATCGACTCCAGGAAGAAGGCGAATATCCCCTCGGCGGCCAGGGGGGCGCCGAAGACGTCGCCCACCATCCGGGAGTAGTTCGACCAGTTGTTGCCGAAGGCGAATTCCAGGGTGATGCCCGTGGCCACGCCCATGACGAACACCACGGCCAGGATCTTGATCAGGAACGAGGAGAGCGTTTTGTAGCGCTCCTGGCCCGTCCTCAGGTGGAAGGATTCCAGGATGAGGATGACCAGGGTCAGGCCGAGCGTCGTGGGGGGGAAGAGGAAATGGAACCCGGCCGTGAAGCCGAATTGAAGGCGGGCCAGGAAGACGGGGTCCATGCCGGTTCTCCTTCTAAGCGTTGCCTATTTTATGCGCTCGGCGCGGGAATGGCAAGCGAAACCCGTCGCTTCGCGGCTGAACCGCTCATGGCGGCTCAGCCCTCCCTCCCGGCCTGAAAGCTGTCGTGACTTCCGCTTGGGATAATGCTCCAGACAAAAATTATTGGAGCCTGGGTGTGTTTTTGGAGTGCGGCGGCACGACGCCTCTTTGGCTATCGGCGGCGCCCGGCCGCTTTGGAGTGCGGTCGCATGAGACCGCTTTGGATTTCGGCGGCACGCCGCCGCCGCTTTGGCTTTTGGCGGCCCCTGGCCGCTTTGGAGTGCGGTCGCATGAGACCGCTTTTTTGACGGCGGCACGACGCCGTCCCCAGGAATGCGGCATTGGCGGGCGGGCCGGGCGGGAGGCCCTCGCCGCCCCCGTCCCTTGCGCTTATAAACTGAGAAGTCATATTGTCGTATAATCATTAAACGCTCAAAGCTCGGCCGTCAGGGCTGCTTTCTTGAAAGGAGTCATGAGCCGGGAAAGAAGCGGGATAAGGGAGGACGTCATGCTTGACACGAATTGGACGATCATCATCGCCGTAGTCGTCGTCATCCTGTTCTTCAGCGGCATCCGCATCATCCGCCCCACGCACCGGGGCTTGATCGAGAGGCTGGGGAAGTACAGGCGCTTCGGCCGCGCCGGGTTCCACTGGATCATCCCCGTCATCGACAAGATGTACCGGGTGAACATCACCGAGGTCATGGTCGACGCCCAGCCCCAGGAGATCATCACCAACGACAACCTCAACGCCCGGGTCGACGCCCAGGTGTATTTCAAGGTCAAGCCCGACGAGGAGAGCGTCAAAAGCTCCCAGTACAACGTCTTCAACTACCAGTGGCAGATCGTCAACCTGGCCCGGACGACGCTGCGCAACATCATCGGCACCCTGACCCTCAAGTCGGCCAACTCCGAGCGGGGCAAGATCAACAGTGAGCTGCAGAAGACGCTCCGGGAAGAGACCGGCAGCTGGGGCATCGAGATCGTCCGCACCGAGCTCAAGGAGATCGACCCGCCCAAGGACGTCCAGGAGACGATGAACAAGGTCGTCAAAGCCGAGAACGAGAAGATCGCCGCCGTGGATTTCGCCACGGCCACCGAGACCATGGCCGACGGCGCGCGCCGGGCTGAGATCAAAAAGGCCGAGGGCGTGCGGCAGGGCCGCATCCTCGAGGCCGAGGGCGAGGCTCAGGCCATCAAGCTGGTCAACGAGGCCGCCCAGCTGTATTTCGTGGGCAACGCCCAGCTCCTGAAGCGGCTCGAGGTCGTGGAGAGGTCGCTCGCTCATAACTCCAAGGTCGTCGTCCCGGCCAACACCCAGCTCATCAACGTCATCGGCGAGCTGGCCGGCGGCGTCCTGCCCGTGCCGCAGAAGTAGCCCGGGTCCGCGGAGCCGTCTTGCGTTCCTTGTGGGGCGCGGTTCATGGATTGTTGTCGAAAACCCCGGGCGGCGCGGCGGTCTCATTTTGGAGTGCGGCGACACGACGCCTATTTGGCTTTCGGCGGCGCCCGGCCGCTTTGGAGTGCGGTCGCATGAGACCGCTTTGGATCGCGGCGGCCCCTGGCCGCTTTGGAGTGCGGTCGCATGAGACCGCTTTTTTGACGGCGGCACGACGCCGTCCCCAGGAATGCGGCATTGGCGGGCGGGCCGGGCGGAAGGGCCTCAACGCCTCCGCGGTTCTTCACGCCGCGAAACTCCGGGTTTCTCGGGACCGGCCGAGCGATTCGCCCCCTCCGGGGGCTGTGCGCGGCCGGCCGGCGAAGGAGATGCCGGAATTCCCTCGAAACCCGTCGCTTCGCGGCTGAACCGCTCATGGCGCCTCAGTCCTCCCTCCCGGCCTGGAAGCTGTCGTGACTTCCGCTTGGGATAATGCTCCAGACAAAAATTATTGGCGCTTGGGTGTGTTTTTGGATTTCGGCGACACGTCTCCGCCGCTTTGGCTTTAGGCGGCCCCTGGCCGCTTTGGAGTGCGGTCGCATGAGACCGCTTTTTTGACGGCGGCACGACGCCGTCCCCAGGAATGCGGCATTGGCGGGCGGGCCGGGCGGAAGGGCCTCAACGCCTCCGCGATTCTGAGCGCCGCGAATCTCCGGGTTTCTCGGGACCGGCCGAGCGATACGCCCCC